>JAYVOS010000203.1:0-6945 GCA_043757775.1 Chloracidobacterium sp.
TGGGGCATTCCTCGAAACACCCTCGATGTTGACCTGACCTTGTTGACGGGTATCGGTTCAGAGGAAGAAGTAACCCGAAAAATTCTTGAATCGTTCAAATCCCGAATAGATGAAAACCCCTTGGGCTTTTTCCTTCCAAGACGCATCGTTCTGGTTAGTCGTAACAACGTAGGAATCGATATTTCACTTGGTGCCACCGGTTTTGAGGAGAGCAGTATTGAACGCTCGTCGTATTTTGAATTTATCAAAGGTATCAAGCTGAGGACGTGTTCCGCAGAAGATCTGATTGTTCACAAGGCATTTGCAAATCGTCTGAAGGATTGGGCGGATATCGAGAACGTCATATCGGTTCAAGAGATACTGGATTGGGGTTACATATACGAAAACCTTAAACCTCTCGCTGAACTACTGTACGCGCCTGAGATATTAACGGATCTGGAAAAGATCAGAATTCGATTTAGCAACAGATGACACAAACTTATATAAATCAATTAAAGAATCACATTGGCCATTCCGTAACCGTTAAGGGCTGGCTTTATAACAAGCGTTCGAGCGGCAAGCTTGTGTTTTTGCAGCTGCGCGACGGGACGGGCATTGTTCAGGGCGTTGTTTTTAAGCCGAATGACGAGGCATTGTACGATCTGGCGGATTCGCTGGGGCAGGAAAGCTCGATCATCGTAACCGGCAGCGTAAAAGAAGACACACGCTCGTCGCTCGGAGTTGAACTCGACGTCACAGCCGTCGAGGTTCTTCAAAATGTCCACGATTATCCGATCACGCCGAAGGAACACGGAACCGAGTTCCTGATGGACAACCGTCATCTGTGGATACGTTCGAAAAAACAGCACGCGGTGCTGAAAATTCGGCATACCGTGATCAAAGCGGTGCGTGATTTCTTCGACAATGACGGGTTTACGCTTGCTGACACGCCGATATTTACGCCCGCAGCTTGTGAAGGAACGACGACTTTGTTCGAGGTGGATTATTTTGACGACCAGAAAGCTTACTTGACGCAGTCGGGACAGCTTTACAACGAAGCGACGGCCGCAGCATTTGGTAAATCGTACGCTTTTGGCCCGACTTTTCGTGCTGAGAAGTCGAAAACTCGCCGTCACCTGACCGAATTCTGGATGGTCGAGCCTGAGGTCGCCTACGCAGGCTACGAAGACATGATGGATCTCGGCGAACGCATGATCCTCTCGATCGTCGAACGCGTGCTCACCGACCGGCAGGAAGAATTAAAGACGCTCGAACGCGACACAACGATGCTCGAAGCGATAAATTCGCCGTTCCCTCGTTTGCATTACGACGATGCCGTCAAGATGCTGAAAGAGGGCTTTGCGAAAGGCGAGCTTGAGAACAATTTCGAATGGGGCGGCGACTTCGGTGCTCCAGACGAGACGTATCTTTCGACGCAGCACGGCAAACCGGTTTTCGTCCATCATTTCCCTGCGGCGATCAAAGGTTTTTACTTTGAGGTCGATCCCGAGCGGCCGGAATGTGCTCTCGGCATCGATCTGCTCGCTCCCGAAGGCTACGGTGAGATCATCGGCGGCGGCGAACGTGCCGCAAACCTCGACTATCTCATCGAGCAGCTAAAACATCACGACCTCGACCAGGCGACCTTCGAATGGTACCTCGACCTCCGCCGCTATGGCAGCGTCCCGCACGCCGGCTTCGGCATGGGCATCGAACGCTGCACAGCCTGGATGGCCGGCATCGAACACGTCCGCGAAACAATTCCGTTTCCGAGAATGCTTTATAGACTGCGGCCTTAATTCCGGGTGCGTTTGATAACCAGCGCAGCGGTCAGAGAACAGAGTTTACTAAGAAGCGGTTGAATCTCAGTAAATTAAAACAATCAAATATGAAGAAATATATATCCTTGAGCCTGGTTGTATTGACGGGGCTGCTCACTTTGACTCAGCCAAATTTCGCGCAAATAGGAGCGCCCACTTCAGAAACGATCGTGGACCTGGGCTCCCTCAATGGCAAGGCCAAATCGCTGGGTACGCCTGCTTACCCTGAAACAGCAAAAAAAGCAGGTGCAGTCGGAGCGGTGTGCGTAAACGTAACGGTTGACGAGCAAGGCAAGGTGATCAAGGCCGATGTAGTTTCCGGGGAAATGCTTTTGCGTGATTCCGCCCTCGCAGCGGCTCGAGCGAGTACGTTTTCGCCATATATTGTCAATGGCAAGCCTGCTAAAATGAGCGGGTTCGTGACCTTCACGTTTCCCGTTTCACCCTCAGCGGAAGATCTTGAGGTCTTCAGCGAATATATCAAGGATAGCAAAGCAGATTTCTGGGGCACGTTTGCTAAGCTTCCGAAGGATTCGCAGGAGTCTCCGATTGTCACTAAAAAGTTGGATGAGAACGCATGCTTGACCGTAGTATTCAAAATTTTTGACAAGACCACGTATAAATCGAGACTGGTTGACGCTCAAACCCTCAATGCGAATATCAAAGCGTGTGATGAGTCAATCAAAACGGATCCCTCCAAACTTTTTAGATTTTACAATCGTGGACTCGCACGGTATTACCTGATTCGAGGGGATGAAATTCCGCTTAGCACTACTTTGCAAGAGACATCTAAAATCTCTGCGGAAGACCTGAATCAATCCTTGAAGGATCTGAAAGCCTTTATTGATTGGGAATCGAACTATAGATTTATCGATGAATTGAAAATGACGTATCGGGCGGCGGGTGAATTGACGGCGGTTTTAGCGGTAAAAGAACGGAATCGGGAAGGTCTACAGGCCGCGCTGAAGTTGTTGGATACGGCGGAAAAATCCAAAGCTACGCTTGATAGCGCTGATGTATATACCAATAAGATCATTGCTATGGATCGCCAAGTAATCAATTCAATACTGGGCAACTATGCTCCTAAAGGTTCACCGCTCGATAAGGATCTGGACCAGCGCCGAAAATGAGGTTTCTGCGGAACTACTAGAACAGTAAATAGATGACCGGCATCGAATACGTCCGCGAACAATTTCCGTTTTCGAGGATGCTTTATAGACTGAAACCGTAATCCGCTCTCTTAGAATTAGAAACAGAATTAAGACCAGGAGAAATACTTTGAAGACTTACAGAATTTTGGGCATGTTTTTATTTGCCTCTTTGTTGCTGCTGACTCGGGCGGATCTCTCTCAGACACCATCTAGCACGAATAACCCTAATACGGATGTTAAGCCGAAACTGCTCGTGAAACCCGTCTACCCGCCTGCCGCAGCGAAAGCCGGGATCGGGGGCCTTATTAAAGTTGCTATTACCATCGACGAAAGAGGTAATGTCATTAAGGCCGAGGCCGTATCGGGAGACAAGGCACTTTATAACGCGGCAGAGGTTGCGGCGCGAAAAAGCACGTTTTATTCCCGGTTCGAGGGTGGAAAACCAAAGACCGCTGGGATTTTCTTATTCTTCAATTTTGACCCGAAGAACCGGACCACCTCTTCCGAGGCCAAGTCCGCGAGCGAAGCGCATTTGTCAATTGAAGAGGCCTTGGACAAAGTATTTGCGGATAAAATCGATTTCTTCGACTTGGTAAAAAAGTATCCGGATTCGGATTATGTGGAGTCTTTTAATCCGACTGATTGGTCGGAGAAATATAAGAAAGGAGACTTCGTCGAAGCGATAAAGTCAGTATCTGACGCGATCGCGAAATCACCGACACCCTATAAATACCAATTTCGGGCCACAGCTTATTTTCAATTGAAAGACTATGATAACGCACTCAAGGATATCAATACCTCGATCGAAAAGAGGCCGGCTAACGTGACCGCATCGCAGTATCTAGTTCGCGGCGATATTTTCAAAGCTCAATACAACTATGTACTTGCCGAACACGATTATCGTCAGGCCACTGAGCTCGAGCCGAAGAATGAAACGGCTAAGCTGAAATTGAGCAGTTTGATGCAGACTAAGAATTCGGCCGAGGTTGAAACTTTTCAACGGGATCTAAGACAGCGGCTGGACAACTTTCACAAGCTCAAAACGGTTTACGAGAAAAAGGTAGCTGATTTTGATGCACTTGTAGAGATTGAAAAGAAGAAGGCCAATGTTGACGTAGGCGCGTTGTGCCAATCGCTTACTGGCACCGCAATGGCCTGGAAGTGGCTTGACGGGATGATCAACACCACATCTGAGGCGATTGTTGATCTTCAGAAACGCGGCGAGATCGACAAGTACTTCGCCGATGCTACGTTGCTGTTGGTCGAAACGAGTGAAATGAACAAGTGGGCAGGTGACACCTATCTGCCCGGAAAGGTGCGACTCAGTTATATGTCTGACAAGCTCGGCTGCAAGAGTCGCTAAAAATAACGGCTATCTCAAAATTAAGGCTCGGATAACAAGATGACTAATTACGCCGCAAAAATAGCCTGGAGAAACGATGCACCGGAGATGTTTGCGAAGAATCAATACACTCGCGGGCATACTTGGGAGTTTGACTGCGGGATAACTGTTCCGGCGTCGAGTTCGCCGCATGCGGTGCGGGTTCCGTTTTCGGTTGAGGCAGCGGTTGATCCTGAGGAGGCTTTGGTGGCGTCGGCGGCTTCGTGTCATATGCTGACGTTTCTTTATGTGGCGGCGAAGGCGGGTTTTGATGTCGCGTCGTACAGTGAGAACGCCATCGGCGAGATGGCCGCACTCGAAGACGGTCGCCAATGGCTCGCGAAGATCACGCTCGACCCAAACATCGAGTGGCTCGGCGACGCACCGACAGCCGACGAACTCGCCCAGCTTCACCACGATGCACATCGGGAATGCTATATAGCCAATTCGATCAAGTCTGAGATCGTTGTGAAAGGGTTTGACTCTTATTGAATTGCCCCTAGCTTTAGCTAGGGGTTTCGATGTGTTGAATCCCCGGCTTTAGCGGAATCTGGTTGGGCTAAAGCCAATAACTTTTTGTTTGAACTCTTCCACTAGCTAAAGCTAGTGGCAATTCTTAAGAGAAAGCTAGTGGCAATTCAATCAAATCCGACATCGTTGTTTTGGGGGATTGAAAAACAGCTGACTGCTGTCAGCTAATAGCTATCAGCTGCTTTCAAGTAGTCTTTGGTCAGGATGAGTGACATGGAAACGATAAGTGGAGCGATATGAAAATATTGGACTCCTGGTCCTACAAACGAACTAAGACATACGACCGCCAGCGGGTGCGGTGGCATTTTGTTGTGCGGTCTTTTGAGGTTGAAGAGGGCGAGGATGAGCCGCGCGAGATCTATTTTCGCGACGATGCGGGAACTACGTTTGGATTGCTGCGGTTTGAGCGGCTGAAAGACATTCCCTACCGCGATTTCGACGCCATTACCAATAAGATAATGAACAACAAACCGTTTCGCACCTCTCTTCTCGACGCGGAAACGGCTGCAGTCTGGAGTAAAGGCTGGAAATGACCAACGCGATCCAATGCGATGACCTTGAAGCCGCTATTGAGCAGTATGAAGCTCAAGGCTACCTGCTGAATATGATATTTCCGGCGGACGCTCCGCGCGAGGCGGTGATGTCGAGGAACGGCGAAGCATTGCGTCTGCAATGCAGCGAAAAACTGAAAGTGGAAAGTGGGAAGTGGGCTACAGGCCGTGCTGGGATGGAGTATCGCGATCTGATACCGGACAGGTTGGGCGGTAAGGTCATCGCTTCGCACATCAGGCTGCCGTTTGGCGGCGAGGTTCCGGATTACGTTCATTACCACAAGGTCGATTTTCAGCTGATCTACTGTCTAAAGGGACGTATCAAGGTCGTTTACGAGGACCAAGGCCCGCCGTTCTGGCTTGAGACAGGCGACTGCGTTATACAACCACCTGAAATTCGGCATCGCGTCCTCGAATACACTGCAGGAGCCGAGGTCATCGAGGTGTCAATGCCCGCGGAACACGAAACATGGGTCGAACACGAGATCACTCTGCCAACATCTGAGTTAAAACCCGATCGCGACTTTGGCGGACAGCGGTTTTTTCGTTACATTGCGGCAAATTATACTGAAACTGAACAAACGGGCTACGACAAAACCCTCAAAGTCGAAGAATGTTGCCAAAAACTCACCGAATTATTGCTTATCGACGAAGAAAACCCGTTGGAGGTGGGTAGTACATCCACTTATTACGAGAAATGTTGCCGAAGTTTTGCAGAAAGTTTAGCTATTTCACCCGAAAGGTGAGCTACTTCGCGTAAAAGTTAACCAAGTTCACGCAAGATCTACCCAAGTTCACGCAAGATTTGGTCTACTTCATGCAAGAATTGACCAACTTCGCGGAAGAGTTGAGCCGCATTTTTGTGTAGTTAGCTAACTTTACGCTAATGTTAGTGTATTTTCAGTGCAATTTACTGCCGTTTCGCGGATTCGTTGCCGAAAGTGACCTGCTTTTGCCCGCCCCAGTTACCATCCATGTTGCCATTGGATGTGATGTTGTAGAGAGCAAAGCTGCATTGCCGACCGCCAAAGCTCACGGCCGCGGTACTTCCTTTCCATATGCCGAATCCTACCTGCGGTTTTTCAGTTTGCCATTCGAGATCGTATCCTCCGCCGTCTTTGGTGATCTTGAGCGTGCCGTCATAAGATTTGCCGTCCGTTCCGGTGCCTGTGACGGAGTATTTGCCGATAAAACCCGTGCCTTCTACTCGCATTGCTTTTTCGATACCGTATTTGGACTCGCCCCAATACGCTATGCGGCCATCGAGTGACCCGTCGGAGGCAATTTTGTATAGCACAACGCCGCCGCCGGTGCCGCCGCCGGGATTTGCGTAGCTCACGGCAGTCGCATCGCCGATCTGAACGCCGGTTCCGTTATGTGCGCCGTGCGTCGTCGTCCATCGAAAACTGTATGCGTCGCCCTGCGGAGCGACGTTGAGCACGCCGCTGTATGCGTCGTTGCCGTTAACGTCCGCACCGGTCACGTTGAAAACGCCGGAGATCTCGCGTTCGCCGGGTGTCGGGCCGGGCGTG
>JAYVOS010000204.1:0-1904 GCA_043757775.1 Chloracidobacterium sp.
GGATGCAGTTGATGTTGTTCTCAAACCATTTGATATAATAGAAGTTGCGTCTAAAGGCGGAGGAAAACGCAAGTATCCGCCCCTTGCCGCAAACAGCGAAAAGACATATGGTGATAAGTGGGAATTGCCCTTACGGGTGATAGATTAATATATCCGTTTGTCGTTAAAAATATTAAAAAAGATAGGTCGATGCAATTTGATCGACGCTTGGTGGATAAAAATGTCAAAAAATAAAAAAGGAATAAGCCGGCGAATGATCGCACTATTAGGCATGCTCCTCGTTGGAATTATTATTGCCGTTTTGATCGGATACGAACAGATCTCTGTTTTGTATGTGCTTGTAACACTTGCACTTGTGGCTCTGTTGCTGATCGTCGGTTTTGCTGATCTCGAAGGTGTGGCTCGTATGGACGGCGAAGACGCTGGTTAATAGATTCATTGACAGTATATGAAACTGCTTCGATCTTTTATCGTAATCATTATGCTGACTGCCTGCACGGCTAGTGCATTTGGCAGCACGGTGATGGGCGTTACGGTTAAATCGGAGTCGCAACGTTTTCGTTGGAAAGAACGGGCGATCAAGATCGTCGTCTCGACCTCGCTGACCAAATCAAACGCCAATATAAAAGACGACAGCGATGTCGTAGGAGCTATTCGTCGGAGTTTACAGGCGTGGCAGGATGTCGCAAATATCGAGTTTCAGATCGAGACCTCCGACAAACAAAGCGTCAGTCCGTCTGGTGTTTCCGGTGATGGCGTGAGCCTTATTACAATAGGCTCTACACCTGAAAATATTTTGTTTTTTGCTAAAGACGCACAGTCTGTGTCTGCAAAAACGCGTGTGTTTTACAACCGCAAAGGATTTATAACCGAAGCCGACATCGTTCTAAACCCGTTTCAGCAATTTTCTACTGATGGCACCTACGGAACTTTTGATCTGCAATCGGCTGTAACGCACGAGGTTGGCCATTTGCTCGGGTTAAGGCATTCCGGCGTGTTGGGTTCGGCGATGTCTGAAAATATGGCAAAGAATTCGACGTTAAGTGCAGGGGAATTTGCACCGCGACCTTTGTCCGATAGCGACATCTCCTCGATCAGGGAACTTTACGGCGCTGACAATGAAACAGAAGATTGTTGTACGGCTATTACCGGTAAGCTGACTTTGCCATTTGGTAAGCCAGGCAAGAACCTCAAGGTTTGGGCCGAGGAAAGTGAGACCGGACGCGTAGTCGCCCAGGCCGACACAAGCAGTGACGGCAGTTTTCGCATCGGCGGATTGCCTAATGCTGATTATAAAGTTTTCTGGAAAACGAAGAGCGGGTCAACTGTCACGTCGAGCGGGGAACTTGGTTTCGTAGAGATCGGCAATGGTGAGTCCAAGCCCATAAATCAAAAAATCACACTCGACCCGACAAAGTTTGTGTTGGATTACGTCGGCGTTAACGGCCAGCTTGCCGATTCGGCGGTCAGGATCGAAGGCGGGCGCGAAGAGACGGTTTACATTGGCGGCAAGGATCTCAACTCCAAAAACTTAAATATCGAGTTCGGCTCACCGTTCTTACATATTGTCCCCGCATCGATCACGGATCAAGATTTTGGAGCCGGAATTGCTGTTATCAGGTTTATTGTTGCGGCTGACGCAAATACTCCCCGCGGTGTTTATACGATCTTTGCTTCATCCAATGGCAGTTCAAAAGCGTCTTTGATCGGAGCCTTGAGAGTCGAATAGCTTTTCTTTTTTTATACTTATTTAAAAAATCAAATAACTCTTTTGGCGCGAGTTGCGTTTTTTCTTTCTGTGTGGATAATTATGTTGTTCACCTCCCGGTGAACAACAGATCACTTCCGTAAGGTTGTGGTCCGGGGGCGACGGTGTGGGAGACGGCGCCCCCGTTTTTTGTCTT
>JAYVOS010000205.1:0-6932 GCA_043757775.1 Chloracidobacterium sp.
CAGCGAGGTATTTGGTCGTCATCGACAGATTTGCTGAGATCTCGGTAAAATGCACCGATATCTCGCGTCCCTGTGCACTGATAGCATCGACCTTTACGATCAACGGCTCCACCTTTTCTTCGACGCTTTTGACCGTTGCGACGACGCGGCGAACCGTGATGGCAATCCACAGCAGTGCGATCGCCATCACGATAAAACATATCGCCGTAACAATCGACGACACCATCATCCAAAACTGAGGTTCACTCGTATTCATTGACTATTTATTTGTCTTTATCATCGACCGGATATGACGCACGGCCCTCGGTTATTGATTTTGACTCGTTTTTGCGTTTTTCGGAGGTGTAGGCGTCTTTGCCGGCCTCGATAGCCGCCGAAAAAGGATTTGCGGTCTGTGCTGCGGCTGATTTTGCCTTTTCTGCATATTCCGTAGCCTTGTCCGAAGCCGTCTGGTAAAGCTCGGTGGCCTTATCTTTCGAAACTTCGTAATATTCGCCTGTTTTATCCTGTAGCTGAGCCGCAGTTTCCTTGCTCTTTTCGATACCCTTGCGGGTCGCATCGGCAATGTCACCACGAAGCTCTTCGCCGGATTTAGGTGCAAACAGCAGTGCAAGAACCGCACCGATGCCGCCCCCAACCAATAAATACGTCAGCTTTGTAGCCGCGCTCGTTTCTTCTCTTTCGTAATCACGTCCCATATAATTTTCTCCCCGCGTGAATTGTTCACGCCTTGTAAATAACAGCAATTTGCTATATACTGAGTATAACAAAGACAGGCCCGTATAGCAAAGATTTTTTCGACCGTTAACTGAACAATCCCTCGCTAAAGCCTTTTTCGTAAACGATCCAAAGCCCGAGCGATATACTGATAACACCTGCGGCAACCTGCATAAACCGGTTGGTGCGTTCAAATTTGGACACGGTCAAACGAAACGGCAGGCTGACGAGGAGACTCATCAACATCATCCCGCCGATCGAGCCTAGCCCGAATACCACAATATAAATTAGCCCGACCGCACGAGACTCGATGGTTGGGATCACAAGTAGCATTAAAGCTGCACTGCCGGCCATCCCGTGTACCATACCGATAAACAATGCACGCGGGCTGAGCGAGAGGCCGTGGTGGGTGCTAGCCTCGTCCTGTTCGGCTTCATGCATATGAGGATGCACGTGTTCGCGGCCGCCGTGTTCGTGTGAGTGAAAATGCAGCTTTCCACCATTTATTAATTTTCGTATTACGTTTAATCCTAAAATTGTCAGCATAAGCCCGACGCAGAATTCCAATATGCGCTCCGTCCGCTCACTGATCTGAAAGTTGAGCAAAAGAACAAAAACACCTGCGACAAATAAAGAGATCGTATGCCCGAGACCCCACAGGCCGCCTACAAGAGCCGAATTCCATATACTGCCGCGTCCCGAGACGATGGTGGTAACTGCAGCTAGATGATCGGCCTCAGTTGCGTGTTTGAGCCCGAGAAAAAATCCGAGTCCTAGGATCATCGGTGCCGATGTTATTGCCAATAGGCTAAATAGTTCGTGCATAAATCATCCTAGAGAACTGTAACAGATTACCGCTCCCACCGTGGCAATTACCAAGGCACTCATCACAGGCAGCGCCTTAAAAATCCTATTTTCTGAAAGCGATGTTCCGCTAAATGCTTTACCAACGTAGAGAAAAACTAATCCGAGGGCAGTCAATGTCGAAGCCAAGCCAAAGCTGAAAACGACCGTTAATAAGAGGCCGTAACCAACACGTCCCAGAGATATTGCTGCCAGCATAAGCACCAAAGCGGACGGGCAAGGCAACAAACCGCCGGAAATTCCTAATCCCAAAAGGCTCTTCCACGAAATGTCTTTCGGCGGCAAATGACTATGTGTTGTTCCGCCGTGAGTGTGTGTAATCCCGTCATGAGTGTGGACGTGTTCGCCATCGTCATTGTCGTGGTTGTGGTCGTGGCTGTGAGTTGCCTGTTTCCAGCCGAGAGCCGAAAGCAGCCTGTCCTTGAACAAGGAAACACCAATAAAGAAAACCAAAAGTCCTGAAACAAATGTAAGGAACGGCATAATGCGTTCGGGCAGGATGTAATTTGAAGCAAAAAGCGTGATAAACCCTAAGGCAAAAACACCGAGCGTGTGCGTAACCGTAACTGTCAATCCGAGAAAAACAGCATGTTTGAAAGTTCCACGCGATCCGACCAGGTATGCTCCGACAACCGTTTTGCCGTGCCCCGGTGACATAGCGTGAACGGCTCCAAAACCGAACGCAAATAGTAAGCTAAATAAGGCGATCGCAGGTGTCAATTCGGGCACGGCGATCAGCTCGGCCAGTCGATCTTTTTGAACCGGGCCGGTGTTCTTTCCATTGCGATCTTTGAGAGTCGCTGCCCCGTCAGGAACCGGGTTTGTAGTAATGGAAAAGATGGCTGTTCTTTCACGAAGAGGCGAATTCAGGCTTTCTTCGGGATATGACTTTAATTCTTCCGTCACGCTACTGCCGTAAGCCGTGCTGTTGAAGATATTTACCCCGATTTCGCGTTTGACCACAATTTCATTCCAGCCCAGACGGTCAATATAATTTCGATTTTCAAAACGGGCTGTTGACACACCTGCTGTGACCGGCAGCCTTCCCGCAATGTCCCAGGTAATCTTTAAGACAGGCAGGTCGCCAGCGCCTTTTTCTGTCCAAATTTTATTTTGTACGACCGAAAGAGCTACAGGTTCGTCGTTCACCGCAAGGCTAAGACCTGCTATAAAAGCCGGAGTCATCGTGTCGAGATAAACCCGCAATTCCTCTTCAGAAAGTGTGCCATTCTTGTCCGTATCGATCAGGCCTGATGCCTGAAATGTAGGAATTTCAGCCATGTCAAAGACCTGGCGAATATGTATTTCAGTCTTACTAACCTCAAAGCGCGTGTATTGATTTATGCTGAAATTACCGAGTGGGTGAGCAGTGATGTTGGCCGCAAGAGCTAATAAAGCGAGAACGATCGAGGTTATTATTCTGCGGTTCATCATTGGAGAATGGCTATTTGATCTCTGCCAAGGCGGTTTTTGCGAGGTCGGCCTGGATGAGGTCGAATGCAGGATTAAGTTTTACGGCGGCGATCAGCTGACGATTGGCTTCCGAGTTGTTGCCTAAGGATTTTTCGATCATTCCTGCGTGATATAGTATTCGCGCATCGTTCGTTTTTAGCCGTAAGGCATCCGTGATGGCCGCTTTTGCTTCCGCGTAGGCACCAGTTTTATAAAGAGTCCACGCGAGAGCGTCGGCGGTAAAAATGTCACGACGCATACCGCTTTCGCGTTTTGTAATCTCGATGGCCCGATCTAAATTCATCTCCTGATCAGCCCATAGCACGGCAAGACGTTTTTGATCATTGTTGACGCCGATCTTAGCCTCGATGACCTCGACCAGCTCATATTGCTGCCTGGCTCTTTCCATATCGCCAAGTTTTTGATAAATGTTGCCGAGCAGGATAGTTGCCTCGACGTTTGGGATTCGGTTAGTTGCAGTGGACAATAATTCCGCAGCTCCGGTTAAGTCGTTTTGTGAAGCACGGGCTCGACCCTTGCCGACGAGAGCTAGATAATAATTAGGTAAGATCGTTAGTGCTTCGTCGTAAGTGCGTTCGGCATCGGCATATTTGCCGTATTTCCAATATTCGTCGCCCAGTTGTGCAATACACCAGCTTTGTGCCTCGGGATCTGCCGGATCGGCCGTTCGTGCGGCCAGCTTAAACATCTCGACCGCACCTTTACTGTCGCCGTACAGCGAACGCAAATGGGCGACGCGTGCGTAAGATGAACTATTCGGCCGAAGGTCAATCATCTTTTGGGCAGACGCCACGGCGTCCTCATAATTGCCGAGTTCGACGTTTGCATCCGTCAAAATGCCATAAATAAATGCGTCTGTAGGAGCGGCCTGTTGTAGTTCGTTGGCGAGAGCTAGGGCCTCATCAAATTTGTGATAGGTCAGAAACAACGAAGCTCGTAATTTTCGAGATATATCATCGGCAGGAGCGATCTCGAGGGCTTTTGTAATTGCTGTCTCGGCCTTTGCATTCAGGCTGAAATCCCCCGTCAGCCTCGCTCGCTTAATAAAGATGACGGCAAGAGCATCGTAGCCCTTTGGCGAATCCGGCACCTTGTTGATCATAGCTAGAGCCTGACCGATCTCAGGATCCTCGGTAACCATTGTCGGGAGGTCGCCGGGTTTCGCAGTTGTCGTCGCCTCTGTTTTTTGCATAGAACATGCATTGAAAAGACCGAAACTTGAGGCCGCGGCAGTTATGAGCAATCCCTTTGTGATTTTGAGGGTGAGCGATTTGAGCAACATAGAATTGGAGGATGGAGAGATATGTGGCGGTACGATGGAAAAATGTCCCGCCACATATTTGAGAAGCCTATTTCAACGAGCCGTTCTCGTTAACAACAGGAGCTTTTGACGAATCACGAGGAGCCGCGCCGGAAAACTGCTGATTCGACGTCCGCGGTTGATTGCCTTGATTAGGCGGCAGCAGATAAGGGAACCGTGTGAGAAGCGGTCCTTCGGGATTAAAGCTGACACCGTCGCCGAGCATATTGTTAGGTGAAATATTGGTCGCCGGGGTAAAAGGCGTTCCGCCTGCTACTGCCCGGAGAGCGATATCCGTTACATCGTCAAATACGCGGCGTCCATTAGGAAAACCTGCAACATCGCCCCCGAGAAGCCCGAGCCTGTTTTGATTGGCTATAGCCGTTGGGGCGATCCCGACATTAAGACGAAGAAACTCGTGAGCAATGCCGTCGGAAAGAAACGTAGTGTAGTTGGGCCCGGTCACCGAATTAACTGGAATACCCGTCCCAAATATCTGTACCAGATCGTTTCTAGGCGCCGGCGGAATTGTAATGCCGAAGACTGCGGCAAGAAGATGGGCAAGTTCGGGATCTTGTATCGCCTGAACAACTTGTGGGATCGTGCCGTCAACTGCCGGAGAAATGCTGTTAAAGGCATCCTTCAAACCTAATGGTATGACCACCTCGTTGACCAAAGGGTTTCCTAAACGCGAGATCTGACGCCAATCTCCGGCACTGGTTCGGCTTCCGTCCGTATTGATAACCCGTGAGGATTGACGGCTGGCTGTCGCCCAAACTCCCACAACGGCATCCGCAGCGGTCGGACCTGCGGGTATAGCACCAGAGCGTGTAAGATCTTGTATCGGAACCTCAATAGCTATTGTGCTGACATTATAGCTCTTTGTAGTGTCGATTCCGCCTGATACACCAAGTGATCTAAGGTTCAATGCGTCGAACACACCTAAATCAATGTAGAAATACTCGTCACGGTTCCCGGCAAATACCTTCCCGCCGTTTCGCAAGGGGTAGACAGCAGGTTGGCCGAGATTGGTTTCGTAATTAGGTGTTACACGCGGACCGACATTTGCTGGTGGCGTGCGAAGGCCAGATGCGATAAGTATGGGCCTTTTTCTGGTAGGCTCTACGCGGTTGACAGTATATGTCTGCGGCATATTGTAGTCCACATCAGTCAGACTGCTGATAACGCCATCCTGATTGACCGTTGTATGGCCTAGAACAGTGTTAGAATTTACAGTCTGTGTGGTGAACTGAAACTGATAACTAATATCTTCGTTCCCGTCTCCTGTGTTGTCGATTTTGATCTCATAGAGAACGGTGTCGTCAAAACGAAACCACTGAGGTCCGCCGGACGGCTCTTGTAACGGGATGTAGTTTGCGATTAGTGTAACAAAGCCTTGACGCCCCGCTTCGACACTGCGGAAAGCATAAGTGTCAGTGTTATCAGCAAATCTGTCCATCGAGATAAGCGGAGCTTCGGCGTGGCTAGACGCAAAAGCTGAAAATGGCACAGTTGAGATGAGTAACCCTAGAGCCAGTAAAATACTTCCAAATTGTTTTATTCTGTTCATAATTCCCCCTTGAAAAAGTGACCACTGCGAGGTGATCGCAGTATCATTACGTAACTTTCGCTACAAACATTAATTCTCCGTGTAATCGCGCGTCATTCTGGAGGAAATGACACAAAAACTTTGGGAGAGACCAAACCCGTGAGGTTTCAAATGTGACATCTCAGCAGGAAAACTTATGTTCGCTCCAATACAAAGGATACTTGATCTCTATATCCTAGTTTCGGCGGATCGTCAGGTTTGGATGCAGAAAAGAAATTTTTTTTTTACAGCCGGTTACGATCCGGTAAGTGATGCGTCGCATCGTTAGTTCTGTTACAATTTCTGTTTGCGCCTGCGTTATGGATCTGAACCTAATAAGAAATTTCTCCATCATTGCCCACATCGACCATGGTAAATCGACCCTGGCCGACCGTCTGCTGCAGCTCACGGGCGCCGTGGCCGAGAGAGATCTCGAGGCGCAAATGTTAGATAACATGGATCTCGAACGTGAGCGGGGCATCACGATCAAGTCCCACGCGGTGCGGCTCGATTACAAGGCAAAGGACGGCAAACAGTACGTCCTGAACCTGATCGACACGCCGGGACACGTCGATTTTAGCTACGAAGTTTCGCGTTCGCTGTCAGCGTGCGAGGGGGCTTTGCTGGTGGTCGATGCTTCGCAAGGCGTCGAGGCACAGACGCTGGCAAATACTTATTTAGCGATCGCAAATGACCTCGAACTCGTGCCTGTTCTCAATAAGATCGACCTGCCATCCGCCGAACCTGATCGCATTAAGGAACAGATCGAAAACATCATCGGACTCGATGCTAGCGAAGCCGTTCTGACGTCCGCCAAAACCGGTCTCGGTGTCGAAGAAGTGCTCGAAGCCATTGTTGCCAAGGTGCCGCCGCCGAAAGGTGACCGCAATGCTCCGCTCAAGGCTCTGATATTCGACAGTTGGTATGACAGCTATCGCGGAGTGATCGTGCTGTTTCGCGTGATCGACGGAACCGTCAAAAAAGGAATGA
>JAYVOS010000206.1:0-1901 GCA_043757775.1 Chloracidobacterium sp.
ATATTCTTAAAGGCTTGTTCGAACAAAGTTTTAACCTCAGGGATCGGAGAGAATCTAGTTATTAGTTTAGGTAACGAAATGATAATAACACAAAAGAAATCAACGGGTTTGATGGCGTGATGTTGTAACTAAATTTGCCACTTGCCACCGGGCACTTTCATCTTTGGCGGTAACTTGTCAGAATGTGTGTTTATGCCGCACACGTCCGCGAACCGCTTTCTCAGGTTTGTATTACATTTTGTCTTTTTCCTATCGGGTATCGCGACCGTCCTGATCGGCCAGGTGCTGCCGATATTTGCTAAGCATTTTGCGCTAAATGACCTGCAGGTCAGCTACTTTTTCCCGGCGCAGTTTGCGGGTTCGCTCGTCGGTACGTACCTGACGAGCCGTTTTGCTCGGCGCGACAGTTTTCTCGCGGCGACCATTATCGGCGGCGTTTTTATGGGAATAGGCCTCCTGCTGATGAACGTCGATCTGTTTTCGGTTTGTCTCGTCGGATTTTTGATAAACGGTATCGGCATCGGGATGACGCTACCGTCTATCAACATACTGATACTCGAAGCAAATCCCGAACGCTCCGCCTCGGCCCTAAGCGTGCTCAATTTTTGCTGGGGACTCGGAGCTATCCTTTCCAAGCCGTTCGTTGATCTTTTTAGCACAGCGGAAAACACGGACCTGACGATGTATGTCCTCGCAGCTCCGCTGCTCGCCTCGGCTTTGCTGCTATTTTTTGTGTCCGGTAGCCAAAGAAAAGCTCCGTCACAAATTGCTGAAACAAATGACGCTGATTCTGTTCCAATATGGACGATGCCGATAGCGTGGATGATCGCACTATTCAACTTTATCCACGTCGGTTTCGAAAGCGGTGTAGGCGGTTGGCTGACGACCTACACCGGGCGGCTCGACGGCCAGCCGCTCATCCACTGGGTATCGCCGACGCTGCTATATTTTTCGTTTTTCGTTATTGGCCGCGGCGTGGCTCCGGTGCTGTTTCGCTTTCTGAACGAAAACAAGATGCTGATGCTCGGCCTGGTCGTTGTTATGGCCGGAATGATCTTGACGATCTCTGCTACGACCGTCGTCGCGCTAAGTATCGGTGCTGCTATCGCCGGATTTGGTACCTCGTGGATATTCCCGACAAACGTCTCACGATTTTCCAAAACATTCGGCCCCACGGCATCGCGCAGGTCAACACCACTATTTATCTGCGGCACGCTCGGTGCCGCTTCGTCCACCTGGCTGATCGGCTTTATCTCCAATCAAACCGGCAGCTTGCGCTCGGGGATGTATGTGCTGGTAATAAGTGTGGTACTGCTGATCGTTTTGCAGATCGGGCTAAGCCTGCACAAACGAATCGGATAAAGAAATGAGGATTTAGCCACGAATGACACGAATGGAAAGAGGTAGCCGGTAGTCAGTATAATAGGGCGTCGAAAGATGTCCTTTATTTTTTTTAGTCGCGAATGACGCGGATATAGAAATAGCTATCAGTGCTATTCGTGGCTAAGCTTTCCTAGCGTATTAGCTGTTCAGATCCAAACCTTGCAGATATTCACGAAACTTATTGCCCAGATCCTCACGTTTGAGAGCAAATTCGACGGTTGCTTTGAGAAATCCGAGCTTGTCGCCGGCATCGTGCCGTGTACCGTCGAGCTTGACGGCGTAGAATGGGCGCGTTTTTAGCAAAATGCGCATCGCATCCGTTATCTGTATCTCGCCGCCCGCACCGGGTGTCGTTTGTTCGATCGCGTCGAAAATATCAGGCGTAAAGATGTAGCGACCGATGATCGCAAGGTCGGACGGAGCATCGGCAAAGCTGGGTTTCTCGACCATGTCTTTTATCTTATAGACATTATGTTCGACCTGTGTCGCGTCGATCACGCCAAATCGCGAGATCGCTT
>JAYVOS010000207.1:0-6910 GCA_043757775.1 Chloracidobacterium sp.
CCGCGGCAAATCTGCTGTTGAATCTGTGAGTGACGCCAACCTGCGTCCGAAATCTGGCTACCCCATTTAGGCGTGTATCGTAAAAGCTCTCGAAGGAAATAAACGGCTCGATCTTTGTTTTCGCCACTGTCACCTCACGCTTCAACCACAATCGATTACGAATTACCGTTGCATTCGGGCGCGAAAAGCGATTCTCATACTGAATTTGATTGCGGTTAACGAGAGTCAATTTCTTGATCAAAGGGACGGTAAAAGTTACCCACCCTAGATAACGGCCCTCGTAGCGCTTCTGTATTAACGTCGCATTTGAATAGCGGTAAATATACCCGCCGCCGACAGTTACGTGGTTGTTGATTTTTTTCGATAGCATACCGCCGAACCGTGCCTCAGTCGGTGTCCTGACGTTGTTCCCCAGACGACCGGACACCAGCAAAACAAAATTCCAATCTTTCTTTGTCGTAAGAGGAAAAATAAACTGTGTTTCGTTGAACATTTGAAAGTCGGTTTCGAATTTGGTCTGCGAATACGCAGTTGCCGAAAATACCAAACACAATATGACCACGACGATGGCTAAATGGTTCCTGGTCATTGTCGGACTCCCGACATTGCTCCATTCAAAATTCGGGCGATCTGTTTGACCGTTTGAACCTCTTCTTTACATATCCGTGCACCACCGCCGACAAAGTCGATCTCGCCGCCCGACGCCTCGGCGACCAAGGTGCATCGCGAAATAATGTCGTATTTATGTTCGGTCCCGACATCTGGGCCTGCATCGGCCAGGTCATTTCTGATCTCGCAAAGTGCGTCGGCAAAAAATTCGGCATCAGGACGCAGTTCGAGCCATTCCGCAAGGGTTTGTAGATTTTCCTCAGATCCCGGGATATTCATCTCGACCAGCGAGTCAAAGATCATTTCACGCTCTCGCCGGGTTATCCGGCCATCCGCCCACGCGACCTCGACCAACGGAACCACTTTTCTTAGTTCGTCAGGTGCACGTTCAGCAGTCGCTTTTTCGATAAAGTTGGAGATCTTTCTTTCGGTATCGATCAGATGTTCCAACTCGTCAACGCCGGCACGGTATCCACGCCAAAGGCCGAAAGTATGCTCTTCGCTCAATTCTCCAATGTATTTGGTTTGTTGATATAGATGTGACGCAAACGCTGTGCAGTTCGCAGCGTCCAGATGCTCGCAATGTGATGCGAGTTGGACCCACAGTTTCCCTATCAGATCGCGGTGAGGTCTGGTCGTGAGGCGTTCCATTAGCGTCAGGCAAATTTCATCAGCCGCTAATATTCCGTATTCGTCAGCCGCTCTCAAAATGGCGTCTTGTTCCGGTCTCCCGACTCTGCCGTCCGTCCACGCTATCGAGATCAGCGGCGTCAAAACCGTTAGTGCGATGTGGGAATTCTCCCCGGTTCCGAGATCGAGTATCTGCTTTATGCGGTGGGTGTGTTCTCCGAACTCCGTTGCCGCTCGCTCCCTTTTTCGATATTCGTCGATTCCTGATGTAAGAATAGATTTCATTGATTCCTCCTTTTTCTGTCGGCCGCAGAATGGAAAAGACCCATTGCGGCTAAGTAAACCGCAACAGGTCTCGAATCTTTGCTCTCGCACCGGAACGCCCGCTATTCGGACGAACGTACTGACGGCGACGAAAGACCTCCATTTAACACGGAGGCATCTACTCCCCTATTGAACTTTTAAAAGGTTAGCCGATACATGATAATTTTGTCAAGTATCAAAGTGAGTTGATTTTTGCAATTGCTAACAAGTGGAGATCAGCATCTGATCTAACATCCGCGCAGGCCTGAAATTTAATCCTCGGCTTTTCATTCCTCCGTCCTCCGTTGACCACACGTCCGCGGCTTGCCGCCGAAGCCGAAGCAGCCAGACACACGCCCTTCGTCCGCGACCAGCCCAAGGTCAAACCAAACGAACCATACTACTGCGGCAGCGGCAAGAAGTTCAAAAAATGCCACGGCGCGGGAGCATAGTCAGTTGCCATTGGATAGTCATCAGTAGTCAGTTAAAAAGGCGGCCTCGTGCCGCCTTTTTTTGTGGTAATATTTGGGTGTGCGATTCGAATGGGACACTGACAAAGCGGATCTAAATTTTAAGAAGCACGGTGTCTCGTTCGAAGAAGCCGCAACAGTATTTCAGGATCCATTGTTTGTCGTGTTTGCCGATCCTGACCATTCGTTAGATGAAGATCGATTCATCGTAATGGGCGAATCAGAAAAGAATCGTTTGCTCGTCGTTTCCTATACGGAACGACCGCCGACAAGATTGATAAGTGCCCGAAAAGCGACTCGCAAAGAACGTAAAAAATATGAAGAAGACATTTGAACTAGCTGATGATTTGCGGCCCGAGTATGACTTTAGCAAGCTGACCGTTGTCGCTCGCGGAGCGGGCCGGCGCAAGCCTGCCGAGAACACGGTCACATTAGCCAATGACGTCGCGAAATTGTTCCCGACCTCCGAAGCCGTCAACGAAGCCTTGCGCCTCTTGGCCCGAACAATAAAAGAATCCGATGTGCGACTCAAACAATAGATCGCCATCTCTTGTGGCTGAAGGCCACGAATGCAATAGCGTCGGGAGCATCCCGACGAACCGATCGCAACAAATGTCCGAGTCCCTGTAAGGGACAAACGAATGATGCCGAGAACATCATTCGTCCCCTCTAGGGACGGAGATGGTTCTGGAATCTTATCGTCGGGTGTTACCCGACGCTATTGCATCTATCCCTTTCAGGGATCTACGCCCGAAACCGCCTCACACATCGCTCGAATACATCGGACAACGATCGCGTTCCGGTCTTGTCTGCATTAATTTTCAACTCTCAATTCTCAATTGATTTCCGCCCGCCCGCATCGCCGAACTCGAAGCTGAGGTTGAAAGACCGAAACTCAGTCGATAGGCAAAAAACTTGTCGTTTTGCTAATTTGCTACGTTCTAGCCACGTTCACGAGGCTTTCCCGCAGGGTAAATAGCCACGTCGCTTTAGCACGTGGTTAGTTTGATTAAATGATCTATAGTGCGTTTTAACGTCCTTTTGACCTGTACAAACAATCAGAAAGAACCTCACAATAGCTACACCATCTACGAACGGCTGGAGCAGCATTCAATATTGAGTAGGATGGCTAAAGCCCGATCCGTTAAGGACGTTGAAACGCCCTTCAAATCTATTCCGAATCTATCCCACGCCCTAAAGGTGCGTGGCTATCTGCCGCGTGGACGCGGAAAGACGGCTAAAGCCGCCTCACACATCGCTCGAATACATCGGACAATGATCGCGTTCCGGCCTTGTCTGCATTAATTTTTAAACTCTCAGTTCCCAATCAACCGCCCGCCCATATCGCCGCACTCAAAGCCGAGATCGAAAGACTGAAACATGACCGGTAGAAAGTGTGTTGAAAGACGGCTACTCTCGCCTTATTTCTTGCCCATAACGCTTTCAGGTGTTAGTTTGTATTACAAATCCAATACTAAGAATATGGCAACAGAACCAATCCCAATTGAACAACGATCAGAATTGCTCAAACCACTTCTTAAAGAGATGTTAGTCGAAATATACCGACTTAAAAGCACCGAATTATTGACAACCTCGCCCTATCCGCTGAGTCTTTATAACATTATCTTCCCTTGGTTTGTGCAGGAAGACTACAAAACCTCAGAGACCGAAGCGGCTAAAGCTAAGTTCGTCGAGTTCGGTGTCCAAGGCGACGAGTTCGGCAATAAATTAGAAGCCGTTTTGAACAACGATCACCACTTGAAGGAATGTTGTGTAAACATACTGGTCTTCGCTAGCCTCATCGATAAATTTATTGGTAACTTCTTAGAGGGAAATACCAATCAAATCCCTGACGACAACAAATTTGACGCCGACTTTGATGCCTTCGTAACGCGGATTTACGAGGAACCTTTCAGAGCATTTGCTTTTTCTCACGTTTTCAATTTTTCTGCGTTTGCGGATCATCTCGACTTTGGCAATCTAAATATAAGAAAAGTTTCTACTCAAGAAATTCCATATTTACTCGGAGAAAGCACATCATTCTCTTTTTTGCATCCGTATCAGTCCGGCGAATACTTTGTTGTGGCCGAGGCAGAGGGTGTAATCGAAAATGACTTGCAGCGGATGAGAGAAGCACACGAAGCCGCCGAACAATTGATTCGAATTTTTCAATATTTCAAAGACGGCGTCGTCCATCTTAATTACACCGCTAACTTCTTTCGACCGATTTGGCTAAACAACTTGCGTAAATACGGAATGCTTTATTGGGGTGATAATCGACGTTTGTCCTATGAACAGGGACAAAAGATGTATTCCCTCGATCTGGGAGAACATGACGAACTAAAACGATGGTGGAACTTATTTTGTCAGCCAGAGATTCTAGAAAAATTTGGCGAAACGAGAAATGTCTTAGGAAAGACAATTGAGTTTGCTGGCAGCTATTATGAATCCAGTCATTTGCAAACTGAGTATGTCAGGCGACTTATCGACTTATCAATCGCTTTAGAAGCGGCTTGTTCTCCTCACCACGAAGGTGAAATATCCTTTCAGCTTTCGCAACTGACAGCAGAATTTATTGGTTCAACCCCTCAAGAGAAAACTGAGATTTTCGACTTCGTGCGAAAAGCATATAAAAAGCGAAGCGAACTTCTTCACGGTAGCCCAAAATCTTACGATGACGAGTTTGTCCAACTCAAAGAATTGGAAAAGTTTAGTTCCATAATTCGGCGGGGCATCTTGAAATTTGTTGCTCTCTATATCAATGGCGAGGAAAATCATAAAGATGCAATTGAAAAAATACGTCGGTGTCTTTTTGATCCAGAATTTCGAACAATATTTTACGAAAAAGCTGACATACATCGCTTAATCCGAGAATCACCAAGCCCGATATTATAATGAATTATGGTTGATACCCAATACTACAGTCACGAAGAGGAATGCTTATTGACCCAACAAATCTCGTCGGAGTTAGCGTCAGATAGCTTCATTAGTCTCTCGAATCTAATTACCCCATATGCCGTGGGAATTATTGTTCGAAATTTCCCAGATGAAATCTTAAGCAATCTCAAACGATTGCAAGAAGAATGGGGAGAGTTGTTTATACGCTGGCAACTCGTAACTGCATTTCTGCGAGGATGGCGAGCAAGTGAAGCTGGGGATCGATTTGCGTCTGCCGAAAGTGAGCTAAATTCAGAAATAGAATTTCTGGTTAGTCAAAACTCGACGACAATCGGGATAACATTTGCGTCTCGAATCAATGACTATTTCTGTGACGCTGTTTGGCTTTTCGCAAAAACGGCAGATCCATCGGCCCGACTAGCCGCTCACTGTGCTGGCGCTGTTGCTCAGGACGAACAAAGAGACTCATTGATTCTTTACCTTGAAGCACTGTCAAACGACTGGCTTGAACGAACTCCAGAGATTTCATCCGTATCCGACCGGCTAGAGGATTTAGCCGATGAACTGAACAGTAGAGACTGGACACTCGAAGATTCGATTGAGTTGAAGACTAAATTGAGCAAGGCAAACTTAGAGTATCTAATTGCTCTGGGTGGTTCCGACCCAACGGTTTTCCGACATAGGTTTCCCGATATATTTCACGACTACGATCTAATTTACGGCGAACGATAATTGACATGCCTTCGCGGTCGCGACGTAACCTAAAATCAACGAAACACTTCCGTAGTTTTACATACTCTCTATGTACTTGTACATTCACACAATATATTTGTGCATACTCGCAATGTAGTTTTACAGACTCTTAACACATATTTACATACTCGCGTACGCATTTTACATAGACGCTCCGGCTATTTACATAGTCGTAACCACGTAATATAATAACTGAGGGCAGTTTTACATAGACGTGCGCATATTATGCTTATCTTTAACTTGCAGAGGGTTTTTGCGCTTCGGGGGATCGGGAATCCTTATATGCAGCTTGTGAAGCTGGGGATATCGCGGCCGACGGCTTGGAATTTGTTGGATAATAAGGTGAATAGTGTGCAGGGGAAGCACCTTGAGAAGATATGCGAGTATCTGGGTTGCACGCCCGACGACCTCTACGAGTGGAAACCGAACCGCGACACCGTTAATGCCGACACGCACCCGCTTAAAGCCCTGCTCCGCGACGACAAGGCCGAGCAGTTCCGCGCCCGCATCCGAAATCTCCCCCTAGACAAGATCGCCGAAGCCGAAGCACTGCTCGCCGGGCTAACATCCGGCGAGTGATCTCTTATGAATTGCCACTAGCTTTAGCTAGTGGAAAGTTTGCAATTGAGAATGCGGCTTTAGCCGAACATCTTCGAATCAGATAATTCCTTTTTTGTTTCAGCCAAACAATGGGCTAAAGCCCGGATCATTTTTTATCCCTATCCACTAGCTAAAGCTAGTGGCAATTTAAAGAGCAAGATCTAGTAGGAACTTAAAAAGGCTGCTTTCAAGGCAGCCTTTCCATAACCATTATTTTACTTGACCTTACTTATTCGCAGCCGGAGTGGCGGCAGGTTTCTTTTCGTCAGCCTTTGCCGGCGTCGCGGCAGGTTTCTTCTCGTCAGCCTTGGCCGGTGTTGCCGCGGCCTCGATCTTTACCGCCGAGGCAGTGACCTGCTTCCAGCCGTCCGAGCCTTTTCGGTATACCTGCGTCACCCTATAATCGCCATCAATCGTTTTGCCTTTGTTAGTTGCCTTCATTGACGCCTTCGCGATCACGATCACTCCGGTGCCTTCGGGATTAAAGCGGAAATTAGGCTCGCTGTAGCTAAAGGAGCTGTACTTCACATCTCCTGATCGCAGCGCCGCGAGCCGCTCGGCCTTTGTCTGTACCGAGCCGTCCGTATTCACGAGCATATAGTTGTCGGCATAGATCTTTTCCATGGCGTCGGCGTCGTTCTTAGCAA
>JAYVOS010000208.1:0-1894 GCA_043757775.1 Chloracidobacterium sp.
CGACGCTGGCCCTCCGCGTAGATCGTGTCGAACGCGAGGGACGATTTACCCGACCCGCTCAATCCCGTGATCACGACAAATTTGTCGCGGGGAATATCGACATCGATATTTTTTAGATTATGCTGCCGCGCTCCGCGGACTGTTATCTGCTTAATGCTCATCTAGGATACGAATTTCGCCAATAGCCGAAACGAGTATTTTAGCAATTACAGCTACAGAATGCGAAGCACCGCGAAAAGCGAGACTACGGAGATAACGATCCAGAGCAATACGCCCTGCACTAGCGGCCTGACACCGACCGCTTTCAAGGTTTCACGCGACAAACTCGCGCCGATCAGAAAAAGCGTGACCGTCATACCCGCTTTTGCTAGATTTACGAACGCATCGAAAATGCTCGGCGGAAAAGTCAATGGAGTGTAAGTTCGAATCGCTGTTGCCGCTAAAAACAGAAAAATAAACCACGGCACCGCGATCTTGGCTTTCGCCTCGCTATCCTTTTCCCTATAAATATAAGCGAAAAGCAGAGCGACTGGAGCTATCCACAACGCCCTGGCGAGCTTGACCGTAGTAGCTATTGCCAACGCTTCGGCTCCGTAAGTTCCTGATGCTCCGACCACAGAACTCGTATCGTGGATCGCGATCGCGGACCATACGCCGAACTGTCCTTGCGTAAGATTTAGCAAATGGCCTATGACCGGAAACAGAAATAACGCAATGGAATTGAGCACAAAAACCGTGCCGAGCGATACCGATATTTGCTCACTATCTGCCTTGATCGCCGGGGCCACAGCTGCAATAGCACTGCCGCCGCAGATCGCTGTTCCGGACGATATCAGCGTTGATGTTTTTGGGTCAACTTTGAGCAATTTCCCCACGAAAAAGCCCAAAATAAGGGTGCCAAAGATCGTTGCTATCGTAAATAATATTCCATCCTTGCCTGCTCTATAAACTGCCCCCAGATCCATCCCAAATCCGAGCAACACGACCGACATCTGTAAAAGATATGTCGTCGGCTTGCCTTTCAACTGCGGAAACGGGCTACCGATCGTCAAAGCAAGAATTAACCCAAGCGCTAGTGCAATCGGCGGCGAGCCCCACGGCGTGAGGCAGAAAATGATAAGGATTATAAAGAGGGCTTTTTGCCAAGACATTATTTTGCCTTACCTTGGCTGGCGACCGCTTCCTGTGCAGCCTTAATGGTATTGGCATCGCCGAGGTAATAATTTTTGAGAGGCTTTAAGTCGTCATCCAGCTCATAGACGAGCGGGACGCCGGTTGGAATGTTCAGATTGACTATTTCGTCATCCGAAATACAGTCGAGATATTTTACCAACGCTCTAAGCGAATTGCCGTGAGCCGCGATTATCAGCCGTTTGCCGTCTTTAATCTTCGGCATTATTTCGCTTTCGAAATACGGCACGACGCGGGCGACCGTGTCTTTGAGACATTCGGTCATTGGAAAATCCGCGATACCTACATAACGAGGATCATTTCCAAGATACCGCTCGTCCGCCGGATCAAGCTCAGGCGGTGGAATCTCGTAACTGCGCCGCCATATCTTTACTTGCTCGTCGCCATATTTCGCTGCGGTTTCGGATTTGTCTAGGCCTTGCAAACCGCCGTAGTGACGCTCATTGAGTAGCCAGGATTTTGTCACAGGTATCCACATTTCATCAAGCTCATCAAGGATGATCGACAGCGTGCGAAGCGCACGTTTCAGCACCGACGTATAGGCTTCGTCAAAGATAAAACCCTCTGCTTTCAGTAATTTACCAGCAGCATGTGCCTCCTTGATACCCTTTTCTGAAAGGTCAACATCACACCAACCGGTAAACCGGTTCTCTTTGTTCCACTGGCTTTCGCCATGGCGAATTAAGACTAATTTATGCATATG
>JAYVOS010000209.1:0-1890 GCA_043757775.1 Chloracidobacterium sp.
GACTTATTTGAAACGCAGGATGCCGCGAGTAAACTAATCACGGATCTACAGCGACGAATACTGAGTGCTTCGCTGCCTCCGGAATACGAAATAGAGGCCCGTCCGAGAGTATTTGTGCAAATTTCAAAAGAGCCATTGTTCACTATCGGCAAGCAGTCCTTCCTGACCGAACTTATAGCCAGGGTAGATGGACAATCGGTGACTGAGAATGTCGAAACCGCCTATCCAAAACTAAGCAAAGAAAGGGCTTCCGTAATGAATCCGGAGGTCATTATTCTTTCTGACAGCGAAGATAATATGGAGCCGAACGAGGCGTTTAAGAATTCGCCTGCGGTGAAAAACGGGCGTGTTTATAAGATAAATGCTGACATCCTGTCGCGGCCCGGACCGAGGTTGGTGGATGCACTTGAGCAGATCGCGAAGGACCTTCATCCCGATAAATTTAAATAGGATTTTAACGCAAAGTCGCAAAGGGGCAAAGACGCAAAGGAATTGGAATAAGTTTGTTAAAGATTAAGCAAAAAGAAGTTGGTTCGTTCTCTGCGTCTCTGCGTCTCGGCGGATTGCTTCTCCTTATACTTGTCGCCGTTTTGCTCGCGGCGGCGATGCTGGGGGCGGAGCGGTTGCCTTTGTTTGATCTAAACGAGCAGCAGCGGTCGATACTTTTTGACATCAGATTGCCGAGGATATTGCTTGGGGCGGGCGTCGGGGCGAGTTTGGCGGTTGCGGGGGCGGGATTGCAATCGCTACTCAGGAATCCGCTCGCAGAGCCGTATTTGCTGGGCGTGTCGAACGGAGCGGCTCTAGGCACGATGCTGGCGTTTGTATTTTTTCAGAGCCTCGAACTTACGCGGCCGATACTTGCATTCGCAGGAGCAGGTCTGGCGACATTAGCGGTCTATCGGATGGCAAAAAGCCGTGCCGGGATGAACGTCGAGCGGCTGGTTTTATCCGGCGTTATCGTGACGACGTTTTTATCGTCGGTGATCGTTATGCTGACGACGTTGCTGGATGCGGCAAAGCTCAGGAGCTTTACTTTTTGGCTGCTCGGAGACCTGTCGCAGGCCACTCGAAATGGTGTTTATCTAAGCCTCGGTGCGGCCATTATCGGCACGATCATTTTGATGTCGCAGGCTAGGGCTTTGAACCTGATGATGGTGGGAGAACGCGATGCGTTCGATTTTGGCGTCGAGGTCGGGCGCTTACGGATGCTGGTTTTTGGAGCGTCTAGCCTCGTCGTCGGAGCGGCGGTCGCTGCGAGCGGTTCGGTCGGATATGTCGGGTTGATAGTGCCACATTTGGTGCGTTTGACCGTCGGGAGCGATAACCGGCTTGTAATTCCGTTTTCGGCTGTCGTTGGAGCGATATTTGTAGTGTTTGCCGACACCATTGCAAGGACGGCGATCGCTCCGAGGGAATTGCCGGTTGGGGCAGTAACGGCTTTGATCGGGGCACCGCTGTTTATTTATTTACTGAGGAAGAATTAGGAAGTTTAGCCACGAATTATCACGAATAGCACGAATAAGAATCCTTGTTCTAAGTGGTCTGTGGCAAAAACAAAGATGCTGGAAGTTAGGGACATAACGGTAAAGTACGGCGAATGCGAGGTTTTGCGTGATGTTTCGCTGAGTCTTGCAAGTGGTCAGGTTATCGCTTTGCTCGGGGCGAATGGTGCGGGAAAGACGACGCTGGTACGGTCTTTGAATGGGACACAGCCTATTGCGAAAGGTGAGATCAACCTCGACGGAAAGAGTTTGAATTCGTTGTCGCGGCGTGAGATCGCCGGGCAGATCGCGGTGGTCGCCCAGGAAAATGAGACGCGGTTTCCGGTGTCGGTTTTGGAATTTGTGCTGTCGGGAAGGTTTGTTCACGGCGGGGCGTTTGGCTGGG
>JAYVOS010000210.1:0-6869 GCA_043757775.1 Chloracidobacterium sp.
GATCGATGAAAAACCACTGTAGAATCCCCAAAAATTAAGCTCAAATTTCTTTTTACCCGGCGTGATGATATTGATGGTTTGACGGATGTCGCCCTCCAGCAGGCGAACTTTGTAACCGCCGACGCCTGCACATTCGCCTTCGTATGATCCGGCCTCGTTCGGATTTGACGATATGGTCCGGCAGGCACCTGTTTTTGTACTTGTATAAACACTCTTGTTCTGTGCAAATGCTGAGAAAGCAAACAGAACAGTCAAGATCGTTGCTGAAAGAATTAGCTTCATATTTTCTCCTATTTATCTCTGATAAACGATTTTTCCGCCGACCATTGTCGCTACCGCCGCTCCGGTAAAATTCCAGCCATTAAAAGGCGAGTTCTTTGATTTCGAACGTGAATCTGAATTATTGTAAGTCCACTCAAGGTTCGGGTCAATTATAGTTACATCGGCAATTGAACCAACTGCAAGCGTTCCGCGACCATTTAATTTGAATATTTTCGCCGGATTGGTTGAGCAAAGCTGGACCAGACGGACCAAGTCAATGATGCCTTCGTGAACGAGTTCGTTGAAAGCAAGGCCGACGGCTGTTTCTAATCCGGTAACGCCCATTGGGGCGCGGTCATATTCGAGGGATTTTTCGTCGGCGTGATGCGGTGCGTGATCGGTCGCGATAGCGTCGATCGTGCCGTCTTTAATGCCTTCGATCACAGCGGCGAGATGCTCTTCGCTACGAAGCGGCGGAGCCATTTTTGTGTTGGTGTCGTAGCCCTCGACAGCTTTGTCGGTCAGCGTGAAATGGTGCGGGGTGACCTCGCAGGTGACGTTGATACCCTCGGCTTTGGCTCGTCGGACGGCTTCGACTGCACCCGCGGTCGAGACGTGGGCGATGTGGATGTGGGCTCCGGTATCTTTTGCGAGGATGATGTCGCGGACGGCGTCGATGTCTTCGGCAAGTGCGGGCATACCTTTGAGGCCGAGCAGCAGGGAAATACGGCCTTCGTGCATGACGCCGCCGGAGGAAAGCGATTTGTCCTCGCAATGGTCTATCACCGGCAAGGCGAAATCGCGTGCGTACTGCATTGCACGACGCATCATGCCGGCGTTTGGCACGGGGCGGCCGTCGTCCGAAACGGCAATGGCTCCGGCGGCCTTCATCTCACCCATTTCGGCAAGTTCGGCTCCGTCTGATGATTTTGTTATTGCTCCGATAGGGAAAACATTTGCGAGCCCAGCTCGCTCAGCCTGCTCGATCATGTAGCGAGTGATCGCGGCATTATCGTTGATCGGATTTGTATTTGGCATCGGACAAACGCTAGTCCAACCACCCGCCACAGCCGCCGCACAGCCCGACGCGATAGTTTCCTTATGCTCATGCCCCGGCTCCCGCAGATGCACGTGCATATCGATAAACCCTGGTGCGACGATCAAACCACTCGCGTCAAATGTCTCAACATCCGTCGGTTTTGCATCGTCACGGCCAAGCCAAGCAGTGACATTTCCATCCTCGATGAGGATATCCATACCGCTGTTTTGGCTTTCAGCCGGGTCAATAAGATGACCGTTTTTAATCAATAACTTCATAACTTATGGGCCTGATGTAGTGCCTCCCGTTGCTAGGTAAAGAACCGCCATTCGCACGGCAACGCCGTATTTTACTTGGTCTAAGATGAGCGAACGCGAGCTGTCGGCGACGTCCGAAGATATTTCAATACCGCGATTCATTGGGCCTGGATGTAGAACGATCGCATCTTTTCTCGCGAGGGCCAATCTGTCATTTGTAAGGCCGTAGTGGATCGCATATTCGCGTAACGTCGGGAAGAATGCTGAATCCTGACGCTCGCGTTGGATGCGGAGGATCATGACGACATCGGCTCCGGTGATGGCGTCTTCGACGCTAGGACAAACGACAAGTTCGTCCGGTGCGCAAGCCCGCGCCTCAGCAAGGGCGTCATCATTGAGCTGAGTGTCTTGCCCTTGCTCACGCGCGGGCTTGCGCACTAGATATTCAAAATCTTTCGGGACAAGTGTTCCTGGCCCCGCGACGCGGACCTTGGCTCCCATTTTTGTGAGCAGGTGGATATTTGAACGAGCTACGCGGCTGTGGAGAATGTCGCCGACGATGGCGACTTCGAGACCGGAGATCTGTTTTTTATGTTCCCGGATGGTCATCGCGTCGAGCAGGGCCTGTGTGGGATGCTCGTTGGCCCCGTCACCGGCGTTGACAATCGCGGCTTTGCTTACCTTTGCAAGCTGATGCGGCACGCCGGCGCTCGAATGGCGGACGACGATGCAGTCCGGTGCCATCGCGTCTAGATTCATCGCAGTGTCGAGTAAGGTTTCGCCTTTGCTGACGCTAGACGATGAGACGCTAATGTTCACGGCATCTGCCGAAAGGCGTTTGGCGGCTAGTTCAAATGATGTGCGTGTGCGGGTCGAGGCTTCGAAAAAAAGATTGATGATAGTCTTGCCGCGAAGTGCGGGAACTTTCTTGACTTCGCGGGTCGAGATCTCGCTGAAATTTTCCGCCGTGTCTAAAATACCGGTGATCTCCGCGGCGGTCAGGTCGCGGATGCCAAGTAGATCTCTTCGGCGAAAAGGTTTTTCCATCAGCAGCTATAAAAAAAGCAAGGCGTTTACCTTGCTTCATAAAGACTAATCAGTTGGCCGTTCAAAAATCCCAACGGCTTGGACATCGTCATATTCTTTGAGCATGACTTTGATTATCTCATTTTGTTTGGTCGGGACGAGCTTGCCTATAAAGTCGGCTTGGATCGGTAATTCACGATGTTCGCGGCCTCGGTCGATCAGCACGGCGAGCTGAACTTTTTTCGGGCGGCCAAAATCCATAAGCTGATCCATCGCCGCTCGGATCGTGCGTCCCGTGTAGAGGACGTCATCAACGAGCACGATATTTTTGCCCTCGATATCATGTTCGAGTTCGGTGCGGTTGACGACCGGATTTGTTCCGACGGTCGAGAGATCGTCACGGTAGAGCGTGATGTCGAGAATGCCGTATAGGGGAGCTTCGCCTTCGAGAGCTTCGATCTTGTCGCGGAGCTGTTCGGCAAGCGGCACGCCGCGACGGCGGATACCGACCAGATAAAGGTCTTTGGCCCCGCGATTATTCTCGACGATCTCGGTCGCGAGCCGACGCATCGCACGTTTCATCGCGGCGGCATCCATGATCCGCGACTTTTCAACCAAATTTATTTCGTCACCCATTCGAATACAAAAGTAACAAAGGGCGGGCATAAGTTCAAAGTTACACATCACAAGTTTGGCGAATACCACAAGAACGTTAGAATTGAGCGAGCACCTAATGAGCAAATTGTGGCAAAAATTAATGCGGCCGATGCTGTTTGGGCTTGATGCCGAGCGGGCACACGAGCTTGGTATTGAGGCAATGCGAATGGGGCTGACCGCGCCATTTGGAGGCGTTGAGACGACATCGTTTGGCGAGATCGAGCGGTTTGGGCTGAGGTTTGCCAATCCGCTTGGGATTGCTGCGGGATTTGATAAAAACGGCGTTGTGGTGAATCAGCTTGCGTCGCTCGGGTTTGGATTTGTCGAGGTCGGGACGGTCACATTTGAGCCACAGCCGGGAAATCCAAAACCGCGTATGTTTAGGCTGCCGAAAGATCAGGGATTGATAAACAGGCTTGGGTTCAATAATCAGGGAGCAGCGGCGGTTGTCGAGCGTCTCAGTAAACTCGACCGTAAATGCATCGTTGGAGTAAATATTGGCAAGAATAAAAATGTGCCGAACGAAGAGGCGACCGAAAATTACCTGAAAAGTTTTTATCTGGTCCAACCGGTCGCAGATTATGTAGCCGTTAATATCTCGTCGCCAAACACGCCGAAACTCCGGGAACTACAGAAAGCCGACAATTTAGAAGAGCTTCTTGGTGCGTTGACAGCGAGGAATAACCAACTTGGCCGCAAGCCTCTGCTGGTCAAGATCGCCCCCGATCTAAGCGAAGCCGAGATTGAATCAATTGTAGGAATTTGTTTGCGATATGAGATCGACGGCGTGATCGCGACCAATACGACGATCTCGCGTGACGGACTCAAAACAGATGTTAGCAACATCGGCAATGGTGGTTTGAGCGGCAAACCGTTGACGATGCGCTCGACCGAAGTTATTTCGTCGATCTATAAGCATTCAAAGGGAAAACTGCCGATCCTCGGTGTCGGCGGAATTTTTAATGCCGAAGATGCATTCGATAAGATCGCCGCGGGAGCGTCGCTGATACAGGCTTATACAGGTTTTATTTACAGCGGGCCGACGTTTGCGGGAGATGTAAATACTGGCTTGGCCAGCATATTAAAGGAGCGTGGATTTGAAAATCTCGATGAAGCTGTTGGCTCGTTTGTCGCAATGTAGCTTTTTCGTGCTGCTAAATGTTTGACAGTTTTGCTCAAGACGATATAATTATCGTTTTGCCTTTTACCGAACTTTTGGCAAAAAGAAAACTATTGACAATGATCATAGAGCTGGCCAGTCTGGGAAAGAATCCGAAACCGTTCGAACTTACGTTTGAACCGGACGAGATCGACCTTGGCGAAGACACTCGATTGACGACGAAAGCTGAGTTCGCAGGTGACATCAGCTGTGAAGACAGCAAGACGCATGTTCGCGGTGCAATTAAGGGCGTAGTCGAGACGGATTGTTATAGATGTCTCGAACCGGTCGGCAAAGAGATCGACGTCCAGTTTGAAGATATTTTCGTTTATGCGGCTGCTGAGCATACCGACGAAGAAATCGAACTCGGATCAGATGCACTCGACGAATCGCTGATCGAAGGCGATGAAATTGACATTACTGATGTCGTTCGCGAGCAGCTGATACTAGCGACGACGGGAAAGGTTCTGTGCAAAGAAGATTGTAAAGGTTTGTGCCCGCAATGCGGCGAGAACCGAAATTTGATAGATTGTAAGTGCGAAGAGAAGATAGAAGACCCTCGGTGGGCCGCACTCAGAGACGTGAATCGTAATTAGTTAATCGTAAATGGACAAGAACGATTAGCGATTCACAATTGACGACTTAACGAGGAAAGAATTATGCCAAATCCTAAACGACGACATTCACATTCACGAACACGCCAGCGCCGTGCTCATGATGCCCTGACGACGCCACAGTTTTACGCTGACAAAGACACGGGCGAAGCAAAACAGCCGCACCGCATCGATCCTAAAACGGGTATGTATAAAGGCCGTCAGATAATCGATGCCAAAGACTCCGAATAGACCTTTTGAAATTTACGAATTTTTGAGTTCTAATTCTAATCAATGACAGCACAAAACGCGGGAATCATCGGGATGGGCCACTCTTATCCGGAAGGCATTTTAACGAATGCCGACCTGGAAAAGATGGTCGATACTAACGATGAATGGATAACCTCGCGAACCGGAATCAAGCAGCGACACAAGGCCGCCGATAACGAATACACTTCGCAGTTTGGCAGTAAGGCCGCGTTGCAGGCACTGGAGCGCTCGGGGCTCGAGGCGACGGACATTGACATCATTGTCTGTGCGACGACGACGCCAGATCAGATAATGCCGTCGACCGGGGCGTTGATACAATCACAGATAGGGGCGACAAACGCTGCGGGAATGGATGTTTTTGCCGCGTGTTCCGGATTTATTTACGGCATCACGATGGTCGAATCGATGATCAAAACCGGGCAGATCAAACATGCCTTGGTGATCGGTGCCGAGGTTTTGACCAAATACGTCGACTACACCGATCGCGGAACCTGCGTTATTTTTGGTGACGGTGCCGGAGCCGCAGTGCTAGGGCCTGTGCCGGAGGGCAAAGGAATCCTCGCAACCAAGATCAAATCCGACGGCCGGTATGAGGAGCAACTGTATTGCCCCGGCGGCGGCACGAAACTCGGCACTACTCACGAAACAATAGAAAACCACGATCACTTTTTTAAGATGAAAGGCAATGAGCTTTTCAAGGTTGCCGTGCGTTCGATGGCTGATATTTCGGCAGAAATGGTCGAAAAGGCCGGCTACACTGTCGATGACATCGATATCGTGATCCCGCATCAGGCTAATCAACGCATCACGGATGCGGTCGCTTCCAGATTAGGGGTACCGGAAGAAAAGGTTTATTCAAATATTGCTCAAATGGGCAACACTTCGTCGGCCTCGATACCGATCGCGATGGACGAATGCATTGAGTCTGGCAAGATAAAAGAAGGAAGCCTCGTGTTGCTGACCGCGTTTGGCGGTGGCGTTACGTGGGGCGGCACGGTGATTCGATTTTAGATTTGCGATTTTATACTTTGGATTGAATGGCGAAGTTAGCGTACATATTTCCCGGACAGGGCTCGCAGAGTGTGGGTATGGGAAAGCACCTGTTTGACAATTTTACGGCGGCTCGCGAGGTTTTTGAGGCGGCTGACGACGCTCTAGGGTTCTCGTTATCCGAGATGTGTTTCTCAGGCGACGAGGGCGATCTGCAATTGACGGCGAATACGCAGCCTGCGATACTGACGGCTTCGATAGCGGCTTATTATGCAGCGAGAGCCGAAGGGTTGCCGGAAGCTATTGTAGTTGCCGGACACAGTCTCGGCGAATACTCTGCTTTGGTAGTGGCCGGAGTTTTGAATTTCGCGGATGCAGTCAGAACTGTTCGAAAACGCGGAACTTATATGCAGGAGGCGATTCCGGTCGGTGTGGGTGCGATGGCAGCCATTTTAGGGCTCGATGTTGCGACGATCGAGACAGGATGTGCCGAGGCCGCTCAAGGACAAGTTTGTTCGCCGGCGAATATTAATTCGCCATCGCAGGTCGTGATCGCCGGAAACACCGAAGCGGTTGACCGTGCGTGTGAGATATTAATACAAAAGGGAGCAAAGCGG
>JAYVOS010000211.1:0-1874 GCA_043757775.1 Chloracidobacterium sp.
GGTTAACAGAAGAGAATATTAGGTTTTCATACATTACCACTAAGTATTACTAAGTATCTGATTTAAGGGATATTTAACGTCGTTTAGTGAACTAAGTAACACTGTGTGATCTTGCACCAAAAATAACACAAAACCACATGTAGCTACTGAGTATAGCGAACCATATTAAATGTATTATAAATCATACACTTAGTGGTGTTAAGTGACTTTCCGTGAAACGTCGTTCTCTCTTTTATTGTCGATTGTCAGATCTAGCAGGGAAACTGGATTTAACTTCTAGGAAAACGGCTTCCTATTTCAGAAAGGGAAGCATTCTTGTTTCGGTTAAATTAATACTTATGGTATTGCAATAAAGTTCACGCCCGTCAATTCATCCGTCAGATTGATCATCCGCGAAGTAAACTGAAACCTCTTAGACATTACGGCAACAGTATAGGTACGACCCGGTACGACATTTTCAAAACGGTAAGTCCCGAACGGCCCCGTGAGGATCTGCGTCGTCACATTTTGCGGATCTGTGAGATTGACCCTCGCGTTACGTACACCTCGTCCGCCGGAGGTGAGCACACGCCCTGACACCGCAACATTTGACGAGGACGACGACTGCCAAAAGCCGCTTTGCATATTGAATGCTCCGCCCGACGAAGTCTGTCCGGCAAAGCCCTGCCCAATAGTGCTGACCAGCGAGAAATTGCCATTGATTGCCTCCCCACCGCCGAATGACGCGGTTTGCTGTTCGGAATAAACCGGAACGATGCCCCCGACCCAATCAGGAGGAGCTCCGGCCGTTATAGGAATGGTGCCGAGAATGCCGCCGCCGTTTGCAGCAATTTCGTAGATTCCGGCAACGCCATTTATTTTAGCGGCGTTAACGATCGTCGAATTGTCGAGCGTCCAAACCAACCCGTGATAAAAACCTTCTAAATACACCTGTGGAAGTGATGTCAATTGGGTTTTGCCTGTGCCGTCAGGCTTTATCTTAAATAAATTGATAAACGGGCCTGGCGAGCCTACATTACTGTTATTCGTCACGGCGTAAGCGATGGTCTGGCCGTCGTTTGACCACGACGGAGCTAGATCGCCGTAGCTCGTATTAGGAATTTTCTGGCGGTTCGAGATGTCGTTGTAGTTCAAGGTGTAAAGCCCGCCGGTTGGTTGGCGGTTACTGTCATAATCCGCCACGACAACCAAATCGTCACCGCCCCGAGCACTCGGATGCGCCGGAAACCACATCGGAATCATCTGGCCGAGATTGCCGATGAGACATGTTCTGTTTGTTCCGTCAATGTTCATCGTGCAGATGGAGCTGCCATCGTCAAAAATAATTTGCCGGCCGGCTCGATTGGTCTCATGCGAGAAGAAGTGTCCGAAAGCCACACCCGCAACATTTTGCGAGATCTGCGTTTCCGTCCGTCGCGCGAGATCACGCATCCACCACTGCGGAGCCCCGTTGAGGAACGGATAGCACGCGACGTTTGAGGGATATCGCTTGAATAACAGGTAGCGTCCGTCCGGCGAAATACGCGGGTGCAGGCCCTGCGTGATAAAACGGTCGTTCGACCCGTCCAACCCGACCACCCAGATCTGCGCCGTGTCACAATTACCGCCTACAACCGTTGCCGCCCGACTGTAAATGATCTCACTTGGCTTTAATATTTGTGCCGAGGCGTTGCCCGTCGAAAACAAGACGAACAGAGTCGTCACGAAGATAGCTAACAAATTAAACGTCGTAATCTTGGTGTTTGATGTTTTCATCGTTCGTCTCCTGTTTCCGTTCATGGGGCCGCAATCAATAAACAATGACCATAAAATCGTCATTTGTGTCCGCGTTGAGGTGATCTACGTCTGTTATGAATGTTCGAACGTCAAGCTGA
>JAYVOS010000212.1:0-1874 GCA_043757775.1 Chloracidobacterium sp.
CGCTGCCGGGCGATTCGCATGATGAAATGGTGATCGTCAAGGATATCTCGATCGCATCGGTCTGTGAACATCATTTAGCTCCATTTACTGGCAAATGCCACATTGCTTATATCCCGAAAAACGGCCGGATCATCGGCCTGTCAAAACTTGCACGCATCGCCGAGGTCTTTGCACGGCGTTTGCAGGTGCAGGAACGTCTGACGCAGCAGATCGCACAGACTCTGTTCGATAACCTCGACCCGATCGGCGTGATGGTGGTGATAGAGGCTGAACATACTTGTATGACGCTTCGCGGTGTGAAAAAGCCGGGTGCTGTTACGATAACGTCAGCCGTTCTTGGCGGTTTCCGCAAAGACCCGCGAACGCGAGCCGAGGCAATGTCGCTGATCAAAGGGTAGTTAAATAAATATTGATGTCTAAGACTTTTTACATAACAACCCCGATCTATTATGCGAATAGCCTGCCGCATTTGGGACACCTTTATTCGACGATCGTAGTGGATGTGATCCAGCGGAGCAAAAAGCAACGTGGTTTTGACACGTATTTTCTGACCGGAACGGACGAGCACGGGGTGAACATTCAACGTGCGGCGGAGAAGAACGGCAGGACGCCGCAGGAGCAAGTTGATCACGTTTCAGGCGAGTTAAAGCGGATGTTTCACGATTTTGGCCTTGATACGGAAAATGGCGGCTACGACGTGTTCATGCGGACAACCGAGCCGTTCCATTATGAAGGCGCACAGCACCTTTGGAGAGAGATCGCTAAAAACAAAACGCCAAAAGGGAATGACACGATCTACAAAGGCTTTTACGAAGGCTGGTTTTGTGCCCCGTGTGCCGAATTTAAGACCGAGGAGCAATATTACACACCCGACGGCTCCGACGTTCCGCTTTGTCTGATACACGAGCGTCCACTAGACAAGATCTCCGAGGAAAGTTATTTTTTCCGGCTCTCGGATTATAATGATTTTTTGACCGATGTGATCCAGAATGATCCCGGTTTGGTGCGGCCCGAGGCCCGAAAAAATGAGGTTTTGTCGTTTATTCGCGGCGGGCTACAAGATCTGTCGATAAGCCGTCAGAAGGCGTCTGTTTCGTGGGGAATTCCGGTTCCTGATGACGAAGATCATGTGATGTATGTCTGGCTTGATGCCTTGTCAAACTATATTACTGCGCTTGGCTACGGCAATACTGAGAAGATGTCGGTCGGCTTTGATAAATACTGGCAAAACGTCACTCATTTGGTTGGAAAAGACATTTTGCGGTTTCATACGGTTTATTGGTTCTCATTTCTTCACGCCGCTGGATTACCGCTGCCTAAGACCGTTTACGCTCACGGCATGTGGCTCGATGTCGACGGCCGAAAGATGGGAAAGACAACAGGTAACGTAATCGAAGTTGATGTATTACATCAATATTTTCAGGTAGATGCTCTGCGGTATTTTTTGCTTCGCGAGATGGTTTTCGGACAGGACGGCAAGTTTGGTTATGAAAATCTGATCGACCGTGCAAACGCCGACCTCGCCAGTGGTCTAGGCAACCTCGCAAGCCGCACGTTTTCGATGATCACCAAATATCGTGAAGGCCTGATTCCAGCCGGAAAGATTGCCGAAGAAAATTACCTCAACGCCAAACGTGCATGTGTTAATCCTGACGAGCAAGAACTGGTTTCGGTGCTCGAACATGCTCGCGACGAGTTTTTACGGAGATTCGACAATTTTGAGTTCAGTTTGGGGCTGGAAACAATCTGGACGGTCATCGCCTGCGTCGATAAGCTCATCTCGGACTCGAAACCTTGGGAACTGATAAAAGACGACAAACAGGCTGAAACACTCAATGCGGTGCTCTATCGTGCCTGTGAGACACTGCGTTGGC
>JAYVOS010000213.1:0-6826 GCA_043757775.1 Chloracidobacterium sp.
GAATTGAAGATCAAAGGTGCGGATTACCTTGAGATCCTCACGAGCGGCGGAGGCAATATTTCGACGGTCAAACAGACCAGGGAAGCGAACGTCGAACAACTTGTCGAACAAAGCCTCGCACGCCTCGATAAAATGCTCTCCTGCGGCACGACAACCTGCGAGATCAAAACGGGCTACGGCCTCGACACCGCGACCGAGTTAAAGATGCTCGATGTTATCGCCGAGCTTGATAAACAGCACGCGATCAGCGTCGTCCCGACATTTCTAGCCGCACACGCCATCCCGCCTGAGCACAAAAATAATTCGAATGTCTATGTAAACGAGATCTGCGACATGATGTTATCAGACGCTTGGAAATGGTTTGTCGAGTCAGATTTTCACGGCCGCGTGCCGTTTTTCTGCGACGTATTCTGCGAGAACGGAGCTTTTACGCTTGAACAATCGAGAAAAATACTCGAAACCGCTCGCTCGCTGGGTTTTGGAATAAAAGCTCACGTCGATCAATTCACAAATCTTGGCGGATCTGCGGTTGCCATCAAAAGCGGTGCCGTGTCGATCGATCATCTCGATGCTATTTCAGATGACGAGATCAACGCATTGGCTAACTCTGACACAATCGGGATCGTCATTCCAACTGAGAATTTCAACGCAGGGAAAACGCAGTTTGCGAATGCTCGAAGGATGATAGACGCTGGGTGTGCGATGGCTCTTTCGACCGACTATAATCCCGGCTCCGCCCCGTGTCCGTCGCAGCCGATGGCAATGGCAATAGCCTGCCGCTATCAAAAGCTTATGCCGACTGAGGCTTTGAATGCAGCAACGATAAATGCCGCGTATTCTATCGGCCTTGGCGACCGACTGGGTTCTATCGAGATTGGCAAACAAGCGGATATGCTAGTCATTGATTCAAACGACTACCGGCAATTGTCATACGAATTTGGCGGCAATCTAGTAAGCTCCGTTATTTCAAAAGGCAAGCTCACCGGTTAAATCATTCCACTCAATTGTGTTAATCTCACAATGTTTATGACCCCAGAGATCATCATCGACGGCGAAAGCCTTACATTCGAACAAGTTGTTGCCGTGGCTTACGGAAAACCCGGCGAGCCTCGTGTCTTGCTGTCCGACGGTGCGAAAGCTAGCGTTAATCGAAGCTCCGCTGCCGTGCAGACGCTGCTTGATCGTGGTGAGATCGCATACGGTATTACGACCGGTTTCGGTGCTTTCAAAGACAAGCTCATCAGCCGCGAGGATGTCGAGACGCTCCAGCGCAACATCGTCGTCAGCCACGCGGTCGGCGTTGGCAAGCCATTTGACACGCCAACCGTACGGGCGATCATGCTGATCCGTGCCAATACGCTTGCGCGCGGCTTTTCGGGCATTAAGCTTGCGACACTCGAACTCATTCTCAAATTCCTCAATCGCGGTGTTCACCCGGTAATCCCAGAAAAGGGAAGTCTCGGTGCCAGCGGCGACCTTGCTCCGCTTGCCCATTTTGCGTGCGTTTTGATCGGTGAAGGGGAGGCTGAATTTGACGGCGAACTGTTGCGTGGTGCGGAAGCGTTACAACAGGCCGGTTTGTCGCCGGTAACTCTTGCTGCAAAAGAAGGCCTCGCCTTGACCAACGGCACAACGGTAATGACGGCCATCGGTCTGCTTGAAACTGCTAAGGCGCAGAGACTTGCGGCACTAGCGGACGTGAGCGGCTGCTTGAGTCTTGAGGCTCTGCACGGAACAGTTTCAGCTTTTGACGAGCGCATCCACTCCTTGCGTCCGCATCCGCGGCAGATCGAATGTGCGGCGAATCTTCGAAATTTACTTAACGAAAGCGAATTTGTCCGGGATTTTGATGTGTCAAATGTACAGGACGCTTACACTTTGCGGTGTATGCCGCAGGTTCACGGTGCTTGCCGAGACGCAGTTTTGTATGCCGAATGGCTGTTAAAACTCGAGCTTAACGCCGTTACGGATAATCCGCTTATTTTCGCCGACGGTGACAATATTGACGTCATCAGCGGCGGAAATTTTCACGGCGAGCCTCTCGCTCTCGCGTTTGATTATCTGACTATTGCCTTGACCGAACTCGGCAATATCTCAGAGCGGCGGATAATGCGTCTTACGGACGAAGCTTCAAACGCGCATATTCTACCGCCATTTCTTACCGAACACGGCGGTCTTAACTCCGGCTTTATGATCGTCCAATACACCGCCGCGGCGCTTTGTACGGAAAATAAGATCCTTGCCCATCCCGCAAGCGTCGATACTATTCCCAGCTCCGCCAATGTCGAGGACCATGTCTCTATGGGAGCGACCGCCGGTTTGAAACTACGGCAAGTCGCTGAGAATCTCGAAACAATATTGTCACTCGAACTGCTCTGTGCAGCTCAGGGCGTAGATTTTAGAAAGAAAGCTCTTGGTCAGGATAAAAAACTTGGCAACGGAACGCGTGATATCTACAATCACATCCGTTCGGCGGTGCCGTTTATAGAAAAAGACGAATATATGAAAGACCACATCGAATCTGTGCGAAAGATAGTCGCAAATTTTAATATCAATTAATCGCTATGCCGCTAACTAAACGATCCATTATTTGCTGCTATGTTTTGGCTCTTGCTTTAGCAAGCTGTGGTTCGGCAGGGCCAAAGGCTAGCTCGCAAAATGCAGCCTCAACAAACAGTAATATGTCCGAAAACGAACAAGACAAATCGTTTTTGCAAAATCTGCCAAAGGGTTTTGCACTGCCCGTGAATGATGCCGAGCTCCTATTGCTTAAAGAATACGGTGCCGTTTACGTCGCTCGAGGCGGTGCAACGCCGCCGCACAAGATCGTGTTTAAGGATGAAGCCGACGTCAACGCATTTCAATCCGGCCTAAAACGAACAAGCACGAATATCGGAGGCACAACTGTCGAATTGCAGACCGCTGCAATGACTGCTTTGCTCGATGCTCGCGCCGAAGCAAAAAAAAATAATTTGAGCATCTCTCCACGCGGGGCCGATTCGGCAAGACGCGGTTACGATCAGACTGTCAGCCTTTGGGCAAGCCGCGTAAATCCGGGGTTTGTGTATTGGACAGGCAAAGGCCGTGTAACCGCCGCCGAAGCGAAACGGATCAAGGCCCTATCGCCTTTCGAACAGGTTCCTGAAATCCTAAAACTCGAAGAGGATAATATTTTTTTCGCCAAATCCCTCGACAAATCTATCATCTACTCAGTCGCACCTCCGGGAACCTCGCAGCATTTGTCAATGCTCGCTCTGGATGTAAAAGAATTTGAGAACGCAAAAGTGCGTGAGATACTAGCCAGACACGGCTGGTTCCAAACCGTCAGCTCCGATCTGCCGCATTTTACATATTTGGGAGTTCCGCAAAAAGACCTGCCAAGCCTAGGGCTCAAGCAGGTCACTAATAGCGGTCGTATATTTTGGGTTCCGGATACCTAAAGAATCATTGTTCAATCGCACAATAGAAGATTTACCGCCTGATATTTTCCATTAGAATCTTCTTCAAGTTCGTATGTGACACAATCCGCTCGTGTTAAGAATTCGACGCCAATTTTATCTAAAGCCTCTTTGCGGACAAAGACATCCGTACCTCCTCCCTCAGGGGTAATAAACCCGAACCCCTTCTCTTTGTTATAGAATCTAACAAAACCTCGGGCGGAAAACGTGTTTGTCCGAGTTCCTGCCGTATGATTCCGAGCCCCGCCAGCTTTTGAGGCTGTCTTCGATTTTTCAAATGATATGTCGGTACGTTCGGGTTCAGCCATAGCGGCCGAAATCGAACCTAATGAGCCATGCGACAGTACCGTCAATGACATCAGCACAAAGAGTCCAAATATTCTCATTTTATCCTCCTGTCGATCTATAAAATTGGTACACCCGGCAAGATTCGAACTTGCGACCCTCTGATTCGAAGTCAGATACTCTATCCAGCTGAGCTACGGGTGCGTAAACCAAAGATTGATTCTAGGTTGCGGCCATTTGTTTTGCAAATGAGGCCTGTTTCTCAGGAGCCCTGCAGCGTTCTGACGTGTTTTATGACAGCTTTGATCTGTTCATCGGTTAGTTTCCCCTTAAATCCCGGCATTCCGTCTTCAGGGAATCCTTCGGCGATGTAGGTGTAATATTTGTCATCCGACTTAGCTTTCATCTTTTCAGTCGTAATATCCGGCGGATCGATCGACTTGCCGTCAACAGTGACCTTGCCGCCGGTTCCGTTTTCTTTGTGGCAGGTCATACAGTTTTTAGCGTAAAGATCCTTACCCGACGCAACGTCAGCAACAGGAGCGGGCGTTGCGGCCGCAGTGTTTTGATTGGTTTTTGATACGGAGTTGTTCGCAACCGTTGTGTTAGCAGCCTGTCCACAGGCAGCGATAAATATCGCAAGGGCAAATAACGTGATAGATAGTTTTAGATTGGTCATCAGGAATGCTCCAAAAAATTTGAACTTATCAATGGAAAAGTTTAACTTAAGTGAACAGTTCAAAGCAAAACTCAGCCACCGCAACCAATATGAAAAAGCTTATATTTCTGTCATTACTCGTTGTTATCTATCTGCAGTCCGCAGCCGTCTCGCAGACACCGCCGACCAAGATGGTCGTTGCCGGACTAAAAGACGAAGTCACCGTCCAGCGAGACGCTCGCGGCATTCCGTACATCAACGCTAAAAACGACAGCGACCTGTATTTTGCCCAAGGCTATATCACCGCCGGCGACCGCCTTTTTCAGATGGATCTGATGCGGAGATTAGCGCGGGGCGAGACGGCGGAGATATTCGGCAATCAGGGGCTTGAGGAAGACAAGCGCTGGCGGCGTTTTGGCTTTGGCGAGATCGTCAACCAAAGCCTCGGCCAATTATCGCCTCAGCTGCGCGACGCGTTAAACGACTACGCACGCGGTGTAAACGCGTATATCGCCCAGCTTGATGATAAGACTACGCCGGTCGAGTTTAAGATACTCCAATACAAACCCCGTCAATGGTCGCCGACTGACAGCCTTATCGTGGGCAAAATACTGAGTGATGCTCTCAGCTCTACTTGGCGAAATGATCTGCTGCGTGCGTCGATCAGCTCACTGCCAAAACAGAAGTTTGACGACCTGACAAATCCGGTAACGCCGTATGACGTTGTGCTGTTCGGCAAAGACAAGCCAGCGGCAGTGGCAGCAGCAGTGGGCACACAAAACGTTTCTGCGGAAACTCTGGTGGCTGCCGACAAAGACGAGCAGATCCGTGCAGAGTCGCTTAAGCGTGTCGGCCTATACGCAGAAGACCTTGCGGAAAGCAATAATTGGGTGATCTCCGGCAAACGCACCGCTGACGGCAAACCCCTGCTTGCAAACGATCCGCATCTCTCGGCGACGGCTCCGGGGATTTGGTATCTCGCTGAGCTGACATCGCCGAATTTGCACACATCGGGCGTTGCGATACCGGGCGTTCCGGGGATCGTGCTTGGGCATAACGAAAATATTGCGTGGGGTGCGACGAATGTCGGGCCTGATGTCCAAGACCTCTACGTCGAGACATTTAACGACGCCGGCGAATACAAAACGCCGACCGGATGGGCGAAACCTGTGATCCGCAAGGAAACTATCAATGTCCGGGCTAATCTCGGCAAACCAGATACGTCGCCCGTAACAATTGACGTTGTCGAGACGCGAAACGGCGTGATCGTGACCGAAGACGGCGGTAAAAAATACGCTCTCAAATGGTCTGCTCGCGATCCTAAAAACTCCGATTTCGAAGCATTTTACCAACTTAATCACGCCAAAGACTGGACGACATTTAAGAGTGCTCTCAGGACATACGGCGGAGCGACGCAGAATTTTGTCTATGCGGACGTGAAAGGGAATATCGGCTGGTATGCCGCCGGACGTGTCCCTATCCGCAAGACAGGCGACGGCTCTTTGCCGTATGACGGAGCGACGACGGACGGCGACTGGACCGGGAATATCCCATTCGAAGAGCTGCCTAATCTCTACAACCCGCCGTCGGGCCTGATCGTGACGGCAAATCAGCGTATCGCCGGGACCGACTATAAATATCAGCAGATGACGCGTATCTATACATCGTGGCGGGCGCGGCGGATCACCGATCTGCTCAATGCCAAGACAAAGATCACGATGGACGACGTTCGTGATGTGCAATACGATTCATACGATATTCCGCTGGCTAATTTTGCCGCTGCGGTCGTCAAGCTAGGTGCGGCGTCGGCTGAGACGCTTGACGTGCTTAAGACTTGGGACGGGCATATGATGGCTGATTCACGCGGGGCACTGCTGTCTGACGGCATTCGCGGGTGTGTCGCGAGCAAGATGGCGGAGGGCAACAAACCCGCTCCGGCAGGCATTATAAATGCACGCATTATGGACTGGGCGGTCCGCGAACAAGCTGCACGCTGGCTGCCTGCGGGTTTTGCAAATTATAGCGAGCTGATCCGGTCGTGTGATACGAGCACCAGAGCCGCCTTTGCCGACCCGAAACGCTACGGCCCCGACCCTGCAAAATGGATTTGGGGACAGATATTCAGATCGCGGTTCTCGCACCCGCTTGCCGCCGCACCGTTTATCGGAGCACAATTCGCCACGCCTAACGTCCCGCTCAATGGCAGCAACGCCAGCGAATCGCCAAACGTCGGCTCCAGCGTCTCAATGCGCCTCATCGCCAGCCCCGGCAACTGGGACGCCACCCGCCACGTGATCCCCCTCGGCGAGTCCGGCGACCCCAGATCACCGCACTACAAAGACCAGTTCGACGCCTGGAAAGACGGCACCCCAATGATCTTCCCCTTCACCAAACCCGCCATCACCCGAGCGGCAAAGGAAACGTG
>JAYVOS010000214.1:0-6809 GCA_043757775.1 Chloracidobacterium sp.
CGCGGGCAGCACGGAAATTTTCGCCCACGCCGTCGATCACATTTTGAAAGACAATTGCAGCACGTCGCCATTCTCCCAACTGGAAATAAAACTCACCGAGACGTGCCAGCAGATCACCGTCATCGCCCGCACGTCGCTCAGAGAGACGAAGAGCCGCGAGAGCCTTGCGTTCAAGACGCCGGTCTCGTTCAACACCGGCAAAAGAATGAAGACAACGGGCAAATTCGAACAAAAGGCGTGCATCACGTGGACGCAAAACCAGTGCACGGCGAAATGCCTCGAGAGCCTGCAGCAAGTAGCCCGACAAACGAAGCTCATTGGCTAGCGACTGAAGATCATCGGCCTTTTCTTCGTCAGGCAGCAAATCGTGACGGTTCTGATCTCTCGTCTTGCGAAAGCCGTCATTCTGATATGAGGTCACGAGAAAGTCAGCGGACGGAATACGCGCAAACTCCGCACGCATCAATGTTTCTTTTGGGTCGGCAAGATGCTCACGCAATTCGATCGACCGAACGTCGAGGATGTCATCGGTCAGCTTGGGTAAAATGCTTTTAATCATTCGCCGAAAATCTTCACCACCCGAGGCGATAGCAATGCTCAATCCTTTGCCGCGAATGGTCGTTCGGTAACGGTAATGAACATTACCGCCTCGTTTCAACGCCCGTATCGACTGTGACTCGACCTGTTCGATATCAGTTATCTTAAGGCGACGACGAGTGCCGTTAAACCAAGACCACACACGCGGTATCAGGCCGGTTCGCTGCAGGCTTTTGCCGTCGAAACTGATACGGTCATTCAGTGCAAAAAATGGAAGTAGTATCCACGACAGGCCAAATAGTGCAAAGCCCACAACGTCTATCTCAATGTAGAAAAATAATGCGGAGAAAAATGTTCCGAGTAGGAGTGCAGTGAAATAGCTGTGCGGTGAGACACGGATGGTAACCGGCGAATGATGTGAAAGGGCGGCTTCCGATGCCGGAACCGCCTCTAATTTTGACAATTGTGTTTGATCAGTTGCTCTCAAATGTCCTTGGTTTCTAAGTCTATTAGAAAGTACGATCAAGAGCGGATTTCTATAAATTTAACCAGCTCCAAGTGGCGAATCAGGCTCAGGATCGACGATCTGCTTGGCACGCTCAGGATCAAGATCTTTCAGCTTATCTTTCGCATTTGTTGCGGTCGCACCCATTCTTACGGGTTTGCCGTCGAGATCTTTGGCTTCGCTGGCGGCCTTGGCAATGCTGAAATAGAGATCAACTGCCTCTTGTTTTTTGCCCTGCTTTTCGTAAATCTTCGCAAGCTCAAAATTGACCGTGTCCTTAGCAACGACCGCGTCTGTCATTGCCGCAAGCTCTTGATAGAGTTTAACTGCGTCATCGAGCTTGTTATCGTCAACACGAGTCTGAGCGAGTGCAAATTTTGCGAGCTTTGCAGTATCCGAACTGCCGCCCGAGAGGCCTTCGAGGTCAGTTATACCTGCGGGACGGTCAGTCGTGAGTTTATTTACAGCAATAAAATATTTTGCCTTTTCTCCGACCGAACCCCCAAATTTATCGACAACAGACTGAAACTCAGCGATCGCCGCGTCCGCACGTTCTTTTTCAGACTTGAATGTCTTTTGTGTCGAACCAGCTGGTGCTCCTGTTTCGGAGATCTGTGCCTGCGATGTCTCGATCGCTTTACCGAGTGCAGACTGCGCCGCTCCGCCCGAACGTCCGTTCCAACGCATAAAGAGCATCACGAGGATCAGCAAAACCGCCACGGCGCCGATACCATAAAGTATCGTCCGGCCTTTGCCCGCAAGCTTTTTGCTTACGTCCTCAAGCCTCTCATCAACCTGCTTTTGGACCTGGTTGACGTAGATCTTCTTTTCCTCTGGAGTGGCCGCAGCCGCCTCTAGCTCTTCAAATCGTCTCTTTTTTCTTGCCATTGTTCAAAAAACTGCAAATTCTCTATTTCCACTCGTTATATAATTGCGTTGAGCGGAGTTAATTCAAAAGAGTTAATTTAGCTTAAATTGGCGGTGAGAGCAAATAAGTAAAGGGTATTTATGAAAAAGACGCCGTAAGTTCACGATGGTTTTCAGGCGAAAATTTTATTGGGAACAAAATTTGACAGACGGTGTCTAATATAAGTAGTTCGCTAAATATGCGAACGGGAACATTGACAGCTTCTCTCCGTAGAGAACGCGAAAAGGCGGGCGATGGTCTTGGTCAAGTCGATCTCTTTTGACGACGAAGAAATTGGACGGACGTTAGCTCCGACTCCGGTAGCCGCTGCCTACAGGAAAGACGATGTCGTGTTCATTGACAAACTAAAGGCCGGCGACGAAGCCGCATTCGAAACGCTGATCGACCGATACTCCAGTGACATTTACGCTCTGCTCTATCGGCTGACGGAAAATGCAGAAGAGGCGGGCGATCTGACGCAGGACACGTTTTTTAGGGCCGTCAGATCAATAAAATCGTTTCGAGGCGAATCGGGATTAAAGACGTGGCTATTTCGGATAGCGATCAACGAATCGCGAAACCGCTTTCGCTGGTGGAAACGACGCAGACGCCATGTAACGATCTCGCTCGATGCTAACGTCGGTGAATCTGAAACGCCTTTCTCAGACACGCTGGCGGCAAAGTCAATCAGCCCTGAGGAGCAAACGCTGTCGCACGAACGCGAATACGCGATCAACGCCGCTCTGCTAGAAATATCGGACGTATATCGCGAGGCGATTATTCTGTGCGATGTCGAGGGACTGAGTTATGAGGAAACTGCTGAAGCGTTAGGAATAGGAATTGGGACTGTGAAATCGCGTATATCACGCGGCCGCGAAGAATTGCGGCTAAGACTCAAGGATTTTTGACAATTGAATGAATGGTTGACTCGCCCCGGTCTCTTTTTTTTGAAGACTAAATAAATCGGTGCCAAACGATAGGTCAACGAGAGCGATAGTTAAGGTGTGGAATAATGAAAAACATTCGCTGCGGCAGATATTTGAATCGACCAGCAACTTCGAAACAAAATGCCAATGCTTTTGCCGATCAAAAAACCTTATCTTAATGAAACGTTGCTGTCTGGGTTCAGCCAGCAGCCGGGGTCAGTCAGCCATTCATTCGATTAAATGTTAAAGCCATGAAATGCCAGGAATTACAATCTGATCTGATGCTCTACGCCGACGGCTTTCTCGCTGAACGTGAGCACATGTTGGTAAATAGCCATTTGGAAATATGCCCGTTATGCAGGCAGAAATATGCCGATATCCGCGAGGTCAAAGCCACGATGCGTCAAATGGCTCGTCCGGCAATATCTCCGGCCCTCCAAGCTCAGCTAAAACGCTCAGTACGAAATGAGATCCGCACTAGCAACCAGGCTTGGATCCCGGTTCAGACCGATGTCAGACTGTGGCTGCAAACTCGCTTGATGCCTTATGCGGTCGGCGTGCTTACGTCACTCGTGATGGGACTAACATTGCTGACAATGATGTTTTCGGGACTACGAAATGCTAAACAAGATACTGCATCTATCCAAAACTCATATCGTACTGATAGGACAATGCTGGCAAGTAACAGCAATCCGTTTCGAGAAACCAGTGACGATATTTCTGCGACAGATTATGCAAATACGCGTCTCGATATCTCCAGCGAATCACCGAGTATAAATCCGCAGGGAGCATTGATCGCGTTAACTAAGTCTCTTGTTCGCGGCGGAATGAAGGATGACGAGGTAGTCGTCGTAGCGGATGTGTTTGGCAACGGCCTCGCCAAGATCTCAGAGGTCATCGAGCCTTCGCGTGACAGTCAAGCAGTAAGCGAACTCCAAAAAGCACTTAGTTCTGATCCGGCTTACGCCGCATTCGTTCCGGCAAATCTAGACAAACGCTCAGACAATGTCCGCGTCGTCCTACGCTTTCAGAGCGTAAACGTCCGCACCGGTGTAAAACGGCTCAAGCTTTAACTACATCTTATCTATAAAGGGTTTTAATTTGGCCGCGCTGACCGGGTCGGCGGCAACCAGTAATTTGTATTGCTCCATCGCGGCCGATTTATTTTTTTTATAAGTATAGGCAATGCCAAGATTGACACGGGCTCTTGAAAATTTTGGGCTGAGCGTCAGACACTTTAGATACGCGTCGATCGCTTTGTCATATTGCTTATCAGCAAAGTAAGAGTTTCCCAGCAAATACCAACCATCGGAATAAGCAGGATTCTTTGTCGTGTAATCAATCAGGCCCTTGACCGCTTTCGTATATTTGCTCGTTGCTTCGGTCGATTTGCCCTGACCTACAAGTGCGTTTCCAATATAATAATTTGTTTCCCCATCGTCCGGCTGGAGCCTAAGAGCACTATTACAGGAGTTTACCGCTAGGTCATACGCCTTGGTCTGGTTATACGCACGACAGAGATTTGTATAGCCAACATATTGGTTTGGCAAAAGCTGGACACCCGCCTTACCAGCTTGAACTGCATCATCGCCCCGCTCCGCAAGACCGTAAAACCAACTAAGATCTGTGTAGAGATTTCCGTCGTTTGGAAAAACTTTCAAGCCTTGTTTCGAAACATTGATAGCATCGTCAAACCTATTCTCGCTCCTATACACTTCAGCAAGATTCCGGTAAGCCTGATAATTATTCGGCTTGGAATTTATCGCTTTCTGGTATGCAGTGATCGCACCTTCTGGATTACGGTTTCTCTGATAACCGTCAGCCAGTAGGTAATATGCTTCGCCGGGTGTTCGGGTTCCATTAGCAAGAGCCTTTTCGGCAGCATCGACCTGACCTTTGATATCGCCAAGCTCGGTATAGATGCGTGCGATGTTGTAATAAATATCACCATCGTTAGGAGCAATTGCTAGTGCACGCTGATAACCGGTAAGGGCCGCAGTGTAACTTTTTCGTGCAAGATTGATCTCGCCGACAGATTTCAACTGGACTAGATCGCGCGGTTCTATCGCAAGTGCCTTATTAACATCTTCGAGAGCAACATCGTATTTTTTTTGATCAAAATAGATAAAAGCCCTTAGCTTAAGGATCTCGAGTGGCCTAAACCCTTGACTGAGAGCCGTCGCAAATTCGTTCAGAGCCTGATCGCTCTCTTGTAAATTGAAATGTGCGTAACCTTTCCGAAAATGTCCCGCAGGGTTAGTTGCGACCAAAGCCAATGACTGGCCATACTTGTCGGCTGCCTCGCGATAATTCTTTGCTGCAAATGCTTTATCTGCCTGTTCGAATAACTTTTTGGCTGCTTCCCGCTCCTTTTTCGACTGAGCGTTTGCTCCGAGAGAAAGTATGGCAATCAATAAAAAACTGAAAGTGATCAGGCGAACGTGACTATATCTTTTCATAAAATCTGAGCTCCGAGCTATTGCAAAATAACAGTTCTGTCGTCTTTTCCTTTTATCTTTGGCGTAGCCTTTGTAACCGGCGGTTTCGTTGTTGTTGGTGGCGGATTCTTTCCAACCGTCGTTGGCGGCGGCACCTGTTTCGTGTCAGTTGGTGTTGTAACTGCCACTTTGTTTGAACTGTTCGTATTAGAATTATCTGTCTGCGAGACGGTCGAATTTGAATTACTGTTTTGATTCGAGTCGATGGCAACTTCAGCCGTCGGTTGCGGCGACGGTGAAACCTTTGACTCCGGTGTCGGAGTCGGCGAGGCCGTCGTCTGCGATGGTAGATAGTAATTGTTATAAGCGTACCAACCGCCGCCTGCCGCTAAGCCGCCAAGCACTAACAATCCAATAAGAACTCCCAGAATCATGCCGCTCTTATCTTTTTTCTTAGGCTGAGAAGTCAGAAGCTGAGGCGGAGCCTGTGAGTGTGTTTCCATCGGCGTCGGAGGCGGAGCACCGGCAGCCGCAGCGGCGGCTATTTCGACCGGCGGCGGTGCAGATTCGACCACATCCTCAATATGTGCGACCGTTTCCTGCTCCGGTTCTTCCGTTGTATTTTCCGTAAATATCTGCGTCTTAATATCCGCCTGCATTATCACAGGATCGGTCTTTGCGGCATCAAACTGGATCGTATCGCCGGCAAATGGAAGGTCGGCCTCAACAGGTATAGCGACACCTGATATCTCAGACGGCACTTCCATCATCGCCGTTTTAGCTTCGCGAGGTGATGCAGCTTCAGCTTCAGCACCTTTATTAAAAGCACGGCGAAGAGCTTTCTGCATCTCGCTCGCGGTTTCAAATCTGTCTTCTTTTCTAACTGCAATTCCCTTTAAGATAACGTCTGACACAGCTTGTGAGACCTCAGGATTGGATGTTAAGGGAACGATCGGATCTACCAATCCGCCCAGCATCGCATCTGCACGCGTCAGCGAATCGACCGGGACGTAATTTGCAAGCAATTGATAAAGCGTTGCCGAGAGTGAATAGATATCGCTGCGGGCATCTGTTCCCGTTCCTCGCACCTGCTCCATCGAAGCGTAATACGGCGAATAGCCAACCACGCTACCTGTTCCGAGCGATGCTTTCTTCGATTCCGAATCAAAATCTTTTGACAGCCCGAAATCGAGCAGCACAATGTGGTTGTCCTCAGTTAATTTCAGATTTTCGGGCTTGATATCACGATGAATGATCGGCGGTTCGTGCGAGTGCAGATAATTCAAAGCGTCGAGCATTTGATCCGCCCAAAACATCACCCAGCTTAGCGGGAAAGCCTTACCTGCGTTTTCAAGTCGCTTGCCGAGATCGTCACCGGAGATATGCTCCATTACGAGATATTGCTCGCCGCCTTCGATAAAATGATCGATGACCTTTGGCAGAACGGGATGACGAAGACGCCCAAGAATTTTCGCCTCACGCTCAAATGCGCTGCC
>JAYVOS010000215.1:0-6794 GCA_043757775.1 Chloracidobacterium sp.
AATGCGGGCGGTTACCAAATAAGCGGTGGATCGGGTCCAACATTTGGATTTGCACCCGGTAACGCAACGCTTGGGCCGCCAAGAGCTGGAGGAAGTGCATCGCTATTTCCTGGTGTCGGCTCGGTATTTGGCAGCATCTTGCCAGGTGTTGTTTTGTCCACACAGGTTTTAGGCGGGTCGGAGCGGCCTGTTACATTTTCGACGGCTCCGTCGTACCTTTCAGATGCTCCTTTTATGAATCGAATCTGGGGCACATCAGCATTTAACTCGATGGATTTCGGAGTGAAATATCGGTTTAACGATTCGAGTAGTGCTGTAGGGCACGGCATTGTAGCTTTCTACAAATGGTATTTGGACTCAGCTAATACAGCTGCTGGCTTTAATCAGTTACAACGTGGAGCAAGTCCGGGTGCACGCAGAGGAGACCTAGGTGTCGTTTACTTTGTTGACGCTCGACTCGCTTCGTGGGTCAACCTCTCAGGAAACGTGGGTTATACATTCACTACTGATCCAAAAGGAAACTTTGGCGGAACTCAGGCCACGCTTCTCAAACGTGCCGATGAGTTTTCATATTCAATTGGAGCTGATTTCCCGGTCAATCGATATTTTCAGCCGATCCTTGAATTTCGTCAGCTGATCAATGTTCGCAGTCGTACCCCTAACGCTCTAGAGCAGGATCCGATGGACGGACTTGCCGGTGTCAGGATCTTCCCGAGACGCTGGTTCGGTTTCAGCCTTGCGTATCGTGTTAATCTTAACCAAAGAGACGTTAACAGCTTTAATGGTGACTCGACGACTACAGTAGTAAATTCACCGTGTCCGCCTCAAGTAGCCTGTACGCCACAATCGACAACGGTTACGTCTTCAGGAATCCCTAGAGGCTTTGTCCCTTCGACAGACCCACACGGATATATCGCACAGTTCTTCATCGGACGTCGCGACAAACGTGAAGGTGATGTGGTCAACCAAGCCCCTTCAGTAAATTCAGTAACGCTGAGTAGCAATGTTATTACATTGCCATGTGCAGCTGGAACGAGATCAGCTTCGGGAGCTTGTAACGACAACAAAACGATCAGCGTTGCGACATCGGCAAGCGATCCTGAAAATGATGTCCTTACCTACAACTACACCGTCTCAGGCGGACGTGTTACGGGTTCGGGTGCTAACGTCCAATGGGATTTAAGTGGTGCACGCGCTGGAACATACACGATCACAACTGGTGTTGATGACGGTTGTGGCGTTTGTGGTAAGACAGATACCAAAACGATCACCGTTAAAGAATGTCCAGATTGTAAACCAACTTGTAATTGCTCACCTGTTTCGGTTAGCGGTCCTTCGGGAATCACTAATGCAGGTGGATCAATGACATTTACTGCGAATGCGAGCGATGCTACCACGTATAATTGGTCAGTTTCGGCTGGAACGATCGAATCAGGACAGGGTACGGCCAGTATAACGGTCAAGGCTCCTACTGATGGAACAACCAGTGTTACTGCAACAGTCGATCTGGGTATGGGAGCTAACGAGTGTAACTGCCCGACATCTGCTTCGGACACCGGTGGTGTTACACCGAAGTTAGAGAAGTCATTGGTTGACGAATTTGGCAAAGCGACGGATGACGATGTTAAGGCACGTGTTGACAACTTCTATATCCAGTTGAATAACAACCCAAGTGCACAAGGCTACATCATCCTTTATGGAACGCCTGCTGATACCAAGAAGCGTAAAGCTCAGATCATGAAGGCGATCAATTTCCGTAAGTATGACGCAAGCCGCGTAACATTCGTCGAAGGCGGGGATACAGGAGCTGGTGTTAACACCAAGTTCTACACTGTTCCAGCTGGAGCCGATACGGGTAATTGGTAAAAGCTTTGCATCTCACTGAGATGTAAACATTATCAAAGCGGTTGAGGCGGTCATCACCAAGCCTCAACCGCTTTTTTCCTTTGATTTACCCCCATATTTCGGTAAAATAATTAAAGTTTGGAAAACTTGTGGTCATCTTGAACCAGACCTAGAGAAATGGCCGCAAACCCTCGGTCTCAAATAGACATCTTATCCGGTAGGGATACGCACCTATCAAAACTCCGCTAAACTTCATTTTCCATTGAATATAAGGATTTACCAGCTATGTTGCAGTTAACAAAAATTCGATCCGTAATTTTCATTCTTATTACTACTGTAATAATTCAGACCTGTTTTGTCGGGTTGGTTTTCGCTGATGTAGATACTAATGACGACAAGGGGAAATTTAGCGATTGGCAGGTTGTCGGCCCAAGTGGCGGCGATGTGCGTGTTATCACGATCGACCCGAGAGATAAAGACAGACTGTATGCAAGCACGCTCGATGGACAGGTGCATACATCGGCAGACGCCGGAAAGACATGGCGTTTGCTCGTAAACCTTAACCAACCCGAACTAATACTCGACCAACTTTTTGTAGATTCGCGAGATTCCAAGATCATCTATACATCTGGCCACAGACATAAGTCACCCGGCGGCTTTTTCCGGACTACTGACGGCGGTGCGACATGGAAAGAAGCAAAAGAACTAAAAAAGGAATCGATAATGTCCATGACCCAATCGACGTTTGATCCAAACGTTATTTTGGTTGGCACATTAAACGGCGTGTGGATGTCCAAGAATTCCGGTGCTGATTGGGACAAGGTTATCTCAACCACCATGCCTATAAACATTGATTCGCTGGCGATGGATCCGCGAAGTGCCAACACACTGTATGCTGGCACATGGTGGCGTGCCTACAAATCTACTGATGCAGGTAAAAATTGGCGGCTCATTAAAAACGGTATGATCGATGATTCTGATGTTTTCGCCGTCAATCTCGACCCGCGTAACCCTGAGCATATAATCGCATCGGCCTGCAGCGGTATATACGAATCGCAAAATGCTGGTGAATTATGGAAAAAAATCCAGGGCATTCCGTCACAGTCGCGCCGAACGCGAGATATTATGCAGCATCCTACTATTCCGGGAACTGTATTTGCAGCGACAACCGAAGGGTTTTGGATGAGTTCTAATTTTGGTCAGTCTTGGTCTATAACTACATCGAGGGATCTTGAGATCAATTCGATCGCAGTCCATCCTGACGCACCTAACCGCGTATTTATCGGAACCAATAATTACGGTGTCATGGTGTCTAATGACGGGGGCCGCAATTTTGTGCCCTCGAGTGGAAATTTTACAAGTAGATTTACTTATTTTGTTACTGCTGACGTGAGCCAGCCAAACAGGCTTTATGCCGCGACACAAAACGTGGCGACCGGAGGCGGATTTTTCTTTTTAAGTAATGACGGAGGTAAATCCTGGCAGCAGGGTAAGAATCTGGATGTTACTCGTGTGCGGCCTTTCGTTATGCGTCAGGACACAACCAATCAAAATTTAATGTATCTCGGGACAAATGTTGGTATCTATCGCTCATTAGATCGCGGTAATTCCTGGACACAACTGACGGCCGGAAAAGTTCCTATAAAGCCGGCAGCTAAACCTAAGGCTAAACCGCCTGTGAAAAAGACGGGATCGACAACGGCCAAAAATGTGCCGGTCGCGGTCGCTCCTAAATTGGTTTCTGCGATCACCGAAAAGGTCAAGGTTATTGAGGAAATTGAAGGCAGCCGGCATGGAATTATCGCCGGAACCGATAAGGGTTTGTATTGTAGTTATGACCTAACTAAAGGATGGGAAAAGATCTCTCTAGGTGCTGGTATCAATGACAATATTTTTGCTGTTCATGTTTCCCCTCTCCGGCCTGAGACGATCTGGGTAGGGACCGCTACATCCGGTGTTCTTGTTTCGCACGATGATGGTAAATCATGGGCAAAGGCTGGCGGAGCGGTGGAAAACATCCCAATTAGCTCTATCACTACCGATCCAAAACGTCCGGATTATGTTTATGTCGGTTCGCTTCAGACATTTTACCTGAGTCGTGACGGCGGACAGACATGGACGCGAAGAGGCGGCGGCCTGCCGGTTGGTAATTTTACCAGCATTCTTATCAATCCAAACAACTCTGATGAAATACTGGTTTCAAGTGCAATGGATACTGAAGGCGGTGTTTTCATATCTGAAGATGCAGGAAATAAGTGGAAACGTGTGGATACAAAAGAAATGAAACTCGCAAGCCGTCGGGTATGGTCAATGGCATTTGACCCTAACAATGCCAATACCATCTATGCTGCGACGCACTCGTCCGGTGTCTATCGTATAGAGCGAACAGCGCAGTAATTGATCGATCAAGATCGACACACCATGTGTCGCTGGTAGAGGCGTGGCAATCAGCCCGCCTCTTTTCTATTTGTAACTTGGAACTTATGGTTCTGAAACCTATAATTTTATGTATTAGGAGCATAATTTTGAAGCAAGAATCGGCCCGCGAAACACAGCGTGGAAAAGTTCGAATCTCGGATCTGCGATTTTCCGAGATTCCGCACCAATCGCGGCTTTTCCTTGAATATCAGAGCGACCCGCTTTCTCTCAAGCGTTTCTATCCTAATGCTGTTTCATCTGAGTCTGAGATCGGTTCGTTTGTTCCAGAGGTTCTCAAAAACTATTACACTGACCGCGATGCATTGTGCGATGCCCTGATGGAGATTAATCTTAATGCCGGAGTGGGACAGCCGACATTGGATAATATCGAACTTCTCCGTGATTCGAAAACCGTCGCTGTTTTGACAGGGCAGCAAGCCGGGCTTTTTACTGGTCCACTTTATACGATCTATAAAGCCTTGTCTGCGGTCAAATTGGCCGCTTACCTGAAAGAACAGGGAATCATGGCAGTACCTGTATTCTGGGCGGCGACCGAGGATCATGATTTCGAAGAGGTCTCGCAAGCATTTGTCATAGGCAAAACAGGTGAGTTAATCGAATCAAAATATACCGCGGACAAGAATTTTGTCCGAATGCCGGTTGGTGATATTATCATTAATAACTCGATCAATCAAGTAATAGATGAGCTATTTAACCAAATTACGGAAACTGAGTTTTCTCCGAATCTCAAGACCTTATTGGCTCATTCCTATTCCGCTGGAAATGGCTTTGGCGAAGCGTTTATCAAAACGCTTGCGAATATCCTTAAAGATCTCGGTCTGATATTCCTCGACCCGATGAATTCAGGTATCAAGGCACTCTCGTCTAAGATATATACAGAGACAATTGAAAAGTCGGACGAGATCGTCGAGGCGATACGAAAACGGAGCCAACTACTTGAAAGGGAAGGATATCATTCGCAGGTTCTGGTCGAAGATGATTATTTCCCCTTATTTTGGATAAATGATGACGGAAAGCGGACTGCATTGCGAAGAATTGGTGACGGAGTGTATCGCGTCAAGGACGAGAGAACCGAGTTGACACGAGCCGAGCTTCTCGGTGTCGCTCACAATGAACCGCACCGCCTTAGCCCCGGTGTGATGCTCCGTCCGGCGGTGCAGGATTATTTGCTCCCTACGGTTTGTTATTTCGGCGGCGGTGCTGAGATCGCGTATTTTGCACAGAACAGCGAAGCTTATCGTGTATTAAGCAGACCGATCACGCCGATACTGCATCGACAGAGTTTTACAATTGTTGAGACCAACCAGCGCAAAGCTCTCGACAAGTTTGAGCTGACTTTGGGGCAGCTTTTCGAGGGGATCGAGAAAACATTGCTTCAGTTGGCAGAAAGAGGCCCGTCATCTGAAAGCGCAAAACTGTTTGCAGATGCGGAAGAGATCATCAATACAGAAATGAACAGGCTCGATCAGCATATTTCGCAGATAGACGTTACGGTAGCTGAGCACCTGGCAAAACGCCGCCGAAAGATCATATATCATATTGTGGCATTGCGAAAAAAGACTCTGCTCGCACAAGTGCGGAAAGATGAAGTTGCGTATCGTCAATTAATTGGTCTGTTCACGAATCTTTTGCCAAACGGCGCTCTGCAAGAGCGTACTTTGAACATATTTACATATCTAAACAAATTTGGCCCCAAGTTTATTGAGTGGCTATATTTTGCTATTGATCTTGAAGATAAAGATCATCGCATCGTCGATCTATAAAATGAACAAGATCAAAGTGTTATCGGATATTTTGGCAAATCAGATCGCGGCAGGCGAGGTCGTTGAGCGGCCCGCGTCGGTGATTAAAGAGCTTGTCGAAAACGCGATCGATGCTGGTGGGACGCGCATCCAGATCGACATCGAGCTGGGTGGGCGGCGTCTTATGCGGATTAGCGACGACGGCGAGGGGATGAGCCGAGACGACGCGATTTTGGCGTTTGAGCGACACGCAACTTCGAAGATAAGGACGCTCGATGACCTCGGGGCTATTGCGACGCTCGGTTTTCGCGGTGAGGCTCTAGCATCGATTGCGTCTGTCGCCAAAGTCGAATTGATTACAAAAACAGCGGAAGATGAGATAGCAACTCGCGTAAATGTTGAGGGCGGCAGACTCATTGACGTCAAAGATGCCGCTCGCGATACCGGCACCACAATCACTGTCAGTGACCTGTTTTTTAACACTCCTGCACGCCGCAAATTTATGCGGTCTGAAGCGACTGAAAATTATCATCTGACGAGCATCGCAACTCATTACGCTCTCGCTCATCCTGAGATCGCGTTCACGATGACCAACAATGGCCGAGAGGTGTTGCGTGTCGCTCTGGCGAAAGACCTGCGTGAGCGTGCATATCAGATCTTTGGAGCAGGGCTTCTAGACAGTCTCTTACCGGTTGATGGAGGTCGAGATTTTGTCGCTAAGGTAACAGGTTTTGTTTCCGCTCCTCGCGAACGCCGCACGACCCGTGA
>JAYVOS010000216.1:0-6791 GCA_043757775.1 Chloracidobacterium sp.
CAAAAAACAGCGCGGTGAGTGGAATTCGCCCGTAGGGTTTTTCAAAGAAATAAAGGGCGGCGAACTAGTCGATGACATCATCCTCGTCGATCAATCGCCCATTGGACGAACGCCTCGTTCAAATCCAGTCACATACATCAAGGCCTATGACGCGATCCGTGAGACCTTTGCCGCGACCTCGATGGCAAAGACCAAGGGCTATAACGCGTCGCATTTTTCATTTAACGTCCCCGGCGGACGTTGCGAGATATGTCAGGGTTCGGGCACGGTCACGATCGAGATGCAGTTCCTCGCCGATGTCGAACTAACGTGTGAAGACTGTCGCGGAATGCGTTTCAAACAAGAGATACTCGACGTCAAATACAAGGGTAAAAATATCCACGAAACCCTGCAAATGACGGTCCGAGAAGCGATGCTTTTCTTCAAAGACGTCGCAAAACTGACCTCGAAACTCAAGGTATTGGAAGCCGTCGGTCTCGGATATCTGCGTCTCGGACAATCCGCTACGACACTTTCGGGCGGTGAGGCACAGCGTGTAAAACTCGCGTCACATCTTGCACAAAAAACTGTATCGAACACGCTCTTTATATTCGACGAACCGACGACCGGACTGCACTTTGACGACATCAATAAGCTACTCGCCGCGTTTCGTGCATTGATCGACAACGGCGGCAGCATCCTAGTGATCGAGCATAATATGGACGTGATAAAAACTGCCGATTGGGTCATTGATCTCGGCCCCGAAGGCGGCATCGGAGGCGGCGAAATCGTCGCAACCGGCACGCCGGAGGAAGTCTCGAAAGTAAAAGGTTCGTTTACAGGGAATTATTTGCAAAAAATGTTAAAAACCTAGTCATCACCAAACTTCGCACGCCAGAGCGGGGCGATCTGTTTCAAGACCTCGCAGTCGCAGTACCCGCCGTTTTCGTTGAGCCAGTTAGTTATTTTTGGGAAATTGAGCCCGCGTTCCATCATGAATTTCATTGAGTAACGCAGGGTGTGGTCGCACTCTTTGTCGTAGAGTTCGTCTTCGACATAATCGAGCAGCTCGCTCATCGATTCCTGTCCGGCAGGCATCGCATCGAGAAATGCCTTTAACTGCTCGCCGCTCATCTGCTCAAGATTTTCGATCTGTCGTTTTCTGACAATTGCCATAATTAAAACTCCGCTTCGGACACACGTGACATTTCCGCACGCTCGGTCTCCTCGATCTCACGTTGTTTGATGCCCTCGCGGCCATCGTATGTCGCAAATTTAGGAAGAAATACCGCCGCCCCAAGCACCGCAACAACGCACAGCACACCGCCTGAGATGAGTGCTGCTTTTACGCCATAAAATTCCGCAACAATTCCCATTTTAGCACTTCCGAGCATCGGCCCGGTGAGATAGCTCATCATCTCGATACTTGCGAGGCGTCCGCGAATGTAATTTGGAATGGTCTGATTCCAAATCGCTCCTCGAAAAATGCCGGAGATCATATCGAAAAACCCTGCGGCTGCCAGAAATATCAGAGCAGGCACGATGCTGTCCATAAATCCGAACGCCACTATCGCCACGCCCCACAGCACCGCTGCGATAATTACCATCAACCCGTGGCGATGCACATTTTTCGTCCAACCGGACGTGATGCTCGCCATCAAAGCCCCGACCGCTATCGCCGCCGGGAAAAACCCGACGTACTTCGCACCATATACGACCGCAAGTGCAGGATAAAGCGCCTGCGGAAAAGCAAAGAACATCGCCGCGATGTCGATGAAGTATGTTCCGACCAATTCCTGTCTGCTAAACGCATATTTCCACGCCTTTTTGATTCCCTGAAAGCTCGGTTTTTCAGCATTTTCGGGCGACGGCACGGCTTGCAAGAGATATACTGCCAGCAAAGAAGCAGAAAAAGTTAGCAGATCTATCATGTATGCGACCGATGGGCTAAGCGTTGTGGCGATGATTCCCGCTATCGCCGGCCCGACGATCATGCCGACACTAAACCGAATGGAGTTGAGCGCCATCACGGCGGACATCATCTCCGTCGGGATAACTTTTTGGATAAACGACTCATACGCCGGCCGCTGGAGTGCCGCGAGCCCAGCGTGCAGTGCCACGGCGACAAATAATATCCATATCTGCGGCTGCGGCAGCAGCGAATTGCCCAGCAATATCGCCGTCACAAACGTCTGCCCGATCTCGGTGAACCGCAGCACCTTTCGTTTATCGAGATAATCCGCGAGAGCTCCGCCGACAAATGCCAGACACGTCATCGGCACAAATTCGGCCAGTGAAATATATCCGACCATCGCCGACGACTGCGTGAGCTGATACATCTGCCACGGCACAACAATAAACGTCATCATCGAACCGAAAAACGACACAAGCTGGCCGAAAAACAGGAGACGATAATCGCGTGAAGCTTTTAGAGGAGAAAGGTCGAGAAGCATAGTACGGTGGTCAGTTTTCCGTAGCCAGTTGTAAGGCCTACAGATAACATAATATTAAAATCTAATTGTCGGTTCTCAGGGCAATTCTGTCTACTGACAACCGACCACTGACTAAGGCTTCAGATATTCCGTCCAGTGAAATAGCCACGTTGCGTAAGCGTTCATCACAAATGAGACGCCGTAAGCGATCCATTCGAGAGGTGTAATCTTTTTGGGTGAGCTTTCGAGCAGTATGACAAAGATCCACGGCAGCAAAACCATCGCGTAACGATATCCAAACTGCCACCCGCCCGAGTTTCCGTGTATCCAGAGCAAAAATGTAAGGATAACCACCGCAGTCCATGACGCATATTTCAACAATTTGTCGCGAGAACTAAATCTCAGCAACAAAAGCAGGAAAGGGCTGCTCCAAAGTATCGAACTGCTGAAACCATTCGGGACAAAATATGGAAATGTATCTTTCCACTCCCACCATTTCCACAGCATTTCTCCTGCCTGACGCGGAATGTAATAGATCGAAAATATTCCGTGGTTATACCAGGGCTCTTCTAAAACGCCGGGAATTCGCGCGTAACCAAAATCTGTGAACGAATGAAACCGTACGTAGTTATAAACTAACGTCGCAACTCCCAGCACAAACGGAACAGCACAAAACGAAGCGATGCGGGCGATCTTGTCAGAACCGGGAGCGGTAGCGACTGGGTAATCTTTTTCAGCAACTATCTCTTCCACAACATTTCCTTGACCACGATAAAGCAGATAAAAGAATATCGGCGCTGTCAACAGATTTTCCGTCCTGTTGCCAAAAGCCATCGCAAAAAATATACCTGCGATCAAAGGCCTGCGGTCATAGACCGTGAAATATATCGCCCCGATCTCCCCAAGCATCGCAAACCCAAGTGCAAGCTGCCACGCTCCGGTAAACGTCAGGTTTGTCCACGCAAAAGTCCCAAATAATATGGCCAGGGCGAGCAAGACCTGCTTTTTGACCTCGATGTCGTATCCCGAAGCGATCTTTAACAGCAGCCAGCAGCTCACGCCTGCAAGCAAAGCCGCGATCACGGCTCCGGGCATTTCAGTAATAACCCCGAGCGTCTTTAAGAAAGCGAACGGGATCATTGTGAGAACGGCACCAAGCGGAAACACCGAGTAATAAACTCCTTCAAAAGGCACAAACTCATTCAGCCAGCTTGGTTGCTTATCAGCAAAAGCCACCCCGCCGCGAAGCATATGACCCGCCACGCGAAAGGTGTAATCATAAAAACTCTGTGGCTTAGGATTTGAGAAATAGTAAACAAGAGCTACAGCTACAGAAATAGCAACCGCCACCTTACCCGACAGTTTCGCGGGCGGCTCTACAGTTTGGTCGGCATTTTTCTGATTCTTTGATGTACTCACGCGGCGTATATCTTTAGCTTAAATTCGTCGCCGGTGAGATATATCTCGGGTTTGCGTCCTGAGAAACGGTTCGATTGTTTTAGTATCATCGGTAGGCCACCGTGCGGCACGCTGATGCCGTATTCGCGTCGCGTAAATATCGCGGCGATCTGCGGATTGAGCCGCTGGGTTATGCCATAGCGTATGGCACGCGTGGCGGGCGGCGAGAAACCATTGGTTCGCCGCGGGTTAACAAACTCTATCGCGTTGTCGTAAATATTGATCCGCGTGCGAATGTCCCTTAGTGCCAGATCTCTGTGCATCAATGCGTTGATCGTCGCCTCGGCAATCGAATAAAAATGATAATGTCCGCGAGGTTTTGCGATGTTGTCAGTTACAAGCGACAGCTTTTTCTTTGGCCGCTCTTTGCCCAGATCGGTATATCGCTTGATAAAGTCGATGACAGCCTCATACTGCGTCAGCAGATTTCCTTTTACTTCTATCGCTTCGATCAATTGGGCAGAGCCTTGATCGCCGGGAAATCTCGCAACGGTCACATTCGTTCTCGGCAACAGCTCGGCGACGCGGTCGTTTTTGCCGAATAGCAAAACTGCGGCGACGGTCGGGAAAAACTCATCCACCTGTCCGACGGCAAGCAGCAGATCTTTGCGCAAGAAATCGCTGGTGTTGTAGAGTGACTGATTGGGAGCATTTTCTTCAAATCCACTTGCAAAAGACCACAGCAGAGCGTCGTCAAAATCTTCCTCAACCACCGTTTGCAAAGGAATGTTTTCAAAACCCAGCGGCCTCACTTCGTCGAGCCAATTTGAGAGTTCGTCGCGTGCGACCTCCCGTTTCTCGGCGCCGAAACGAAGATAAAATCTTCCGTCGCGGGTTCTATAAGGCCTCTTTTTACCGTCAACATCTAATGCGACAACGCGTTTTCCGCTGTCAAACGCTATGGTGTCGATCATCGGCACTATCGGCGGCACAATTTCCTCGCGACAGATCCTCACAAGTTCCTGCTGGACCCATTCGGGGTTTGCGACGCCCTCAATTCTTAGCTGATCGTTAACGCCAAAGATTATCGTCCCGCCGTCGGTGTTTGCGAGAGCGACGATGCCCTGTGCGATCCGCTCGCTGTTAGACAGCTTAACTTTTAGCTCAAGATAAGTGTCTTCGCCGCCGCGGATCAGACGCAGCAGTTCCGAACGCGTAGTTTGCTGCGTCGGCTGATTGACCAGGTATTCCTGAAAGGTGCTGTCGTCTGCGGATTCAAAACGCTGCGTGTGACGAAACTTTCTTCTCGGCATCAGGTTTTGTCGCGGAGGATTTATGTATTGACGGAGCCGCTCATCTCCGCCCGAATGCCCTGTGAGGCTGACATCCGCGTTTTGGAATTTCAACAATCTAATTGGAACACACCGCGCGCAAAAAATAAAATCGCTCGCCGTCAGTGCCGGAGTAATTTCCAATAAAAAACGATCGCCGGAGAAAGGAGTTAAGACCGGCGATCGTTTATTTTTGTGGGAGAGAAAGTGTGAGAGTGAGAGAAAGTTTAGGACAGTGTTACAGGATAATCCGGCGAGTAATTGCCGAAAACTTCGTTCCGCTTGATATATATCGCGCGGATATGGCCCATTTCGGGGAGGTTTGGGTTGACGGGCGTGACCTGAAAACCGCCCGGCGTGTTGGTAAGAAAAGCGACGGTCGAAAAATTACCGCCCTTTGGAGCATATTCGATCCGCATGCCGTCCATACCACTCATGCTGCCAGTCAGATTTACCCAATAACCGGTCGAGGTTACCGTCTTGAGTGACGGCGATACTTCGACAGCGTCTTTAGGTGTAATTTCCGTCCCGACGATGCCGAGGTCCTCGCCGATGTTAACGGTATAATTTGGCAAAGCCACGATCAGATCGCGCAGTGCAAAAAACTGTGTCACGACGCCACGCGTATATGTCGTAGCACCGACAACAGCAAAAACAGGTGCTTGCGGAGCCGCTTTTTCAAGCGGGGTTCCGTAAAACACCACTTCACGCCATTGCGTCATCGACTGCATCGTCTGCTTAGCCTGATCGGTGGCGTTAAACGCACCGATAAAAGCGTCACACAATGCAACCGCTGCCGTGATCTGAGCAGGTGTCAGCCCCAGGGCCACGCCGACCCCGGTGATCTTAGACTTAAAGTTTTGAACCTGAATGAGTTGATCTGCAAGGGCATTAGCCCACCAAAATTTCTTTGGCATAATACTATCTCCTGTTGGGATGAGGTGGAAGAATTGGAGAATACATTCGGTGAGATCCGGGGAGTATCTCGTTGCAGATAAGCACTAAATGCGAGTGTCGGGCGACTCTCAGCCTATCCATTAATAAGTTTAAACTTGCAGCAGCTATTTATGCAATACTTTTTTTCGCCGCAAATATCCCGCTAAATACTTGGTACTATTAGGTTTATCTTAAAGGCTAAAAACCCTGTCAAAAAAACTTTTCGGCAAATTCCCGAAAACTCCCGTTTTCCCAAACTTTTTCAGGGTCATTTTCAGTTAACTAAAACTCATTCTGAGAGAGCTGAGAATCATTCTGTGAGAGCTGAAACTCATTCTGAGAAAGCTGAAACTCATTCTGAGAGAGCTGAAAATCATTCCGAGAGTACTGAAACTCATTCCGAGAAAGCTGAAAATCATTCTGAGAAAGCTGAAACTCATTCTGAGAGAACTAAAACTCATTCTGAGAACGTTTAAACTCATTCTGAGAAAGCTCAAAAGCCTTTCATTTCGCGCTATGATACCTCAAATGGATATTGACGAGCGAGAGATATTAACAGAGATCGAACGCCGTAACGAAGCGAAAGAAAACCCGTGCGAAATGTGCAACGGCTTCGGCGTGATCCGAGGCCACGTCTGCCATTTTTGTCTTGGCCGCCGAATAGAGCTATCCGAACAAGAATACAAAACCCTCATAGCCGTCGCAGAAGATAATC
>JAYVOS010000217.1:0-1862 GCA_043757775.1 Chloracidobacterium sp.
GCGACAGTTCTGATAAATCAGGCCGACGGAGCGATCCTCGTCGTGCGTGCAAACCGCACGAAATACAGTGCGTTAGACCGCATCCTCGATCCGCTGCCAAAAGATCGCCTCTTAGGCGTTGTCCTCAATCAGAGCGAAGACGTTCTGCAGGAATCGCATTACAACTACGGTTATTACAATTACAAACGCCTGAACGAAACACTCGCCCCGTAGTTACGTTTGGAGTACCAGCTTTAGCTGGCTCCTATTCGGCGTTTATGCCAACTAAAGTTGGAACTCCCAACTAGAAAAACAATGAGTGCTGCACGGTTTAGTCCGAGAATATTTTGGTTGATACTGGCAGATGCCGCGATTCTTTATGGCGGTGTCATTTTAGCTATGTATCTGCGCCTCGGTATCTCGGGTTCTGAAAATGAGCTTGACGCAAAGAACGGTTGGATGAAGATCGGCCTCGCGTCCGCCGTGTGCATTCTTATTCTATATTTCTACGACCTATACGATTACATCGTGATGACCAACCGCCGCGAGCTAATGCTCCGTCTGGTTCAGGCGATGGGCATCGCGTGGGCATTGCTCGCGCTCCTGTTCTACTTTGTGCCGCCGCTACTTATTGGGCGCGGTGTATCGGTCATCTCTGTGCCGATCGTGCTTGTGATGCTGCTCGGATGGAGGATTTTCATACATCATCTGACAGGGCACCCTGATATTGGTGAAAGGATACTCGTTGTCGGAACCGGACAAACTGCGCTCGACACCGCCGAAGCCGTCTGGGAACGACGTGATGCCGGTTATCGCATCGCCGGATTTATCTCCGAAAACGGTGCCAAGCCTAGAGAAAAGCTTGGCCGTTCTATCATTCTCGGCAAAGGGCCCGATCTCGAAGACGTTATTCGTAACGAAAAGATCGACCGTGTTGTCATTGCCGTTCGCGAACGCCGCGGTGCGTTTCCGACGGAAGCATTGCTGAAAATGAGCCTCGCCGGGGATGTTTCGATCGAAGAATGCACGTCGTTCTTTGAGCGGATCACGGGTAAGGTCCATGTCGATATGCTGCGGCCTTCGTGGTTGATATTTGCCGGACGCAGACGCGATTCGCCAGTCAAAATGCTTGTCCGCGAGGCATTTCATCGCGTTTTGGCGTTGATCGGCCTCGTAGTTTCGCTGCCGGTCGCGATATTGACTGCCATTTTGATCAAGCTCGAATCTCGCGGCCCCATTTTCTACAAACAAGAGCGAGTTGGTATGAACGGCCGCGTTTTTAACGTCATTAAGTTTCGCTCGATGAAAACTGATGCTGAGGCGGACGGCAAACCCGTGTGGGCTTTGTCGAACGATGATCGTGTCACACGCATCGGCAAGGTCATTCGCAAACTGCGTATCGATGAGGTGCCTCAGTTTTGGAATATCCTCAAGGGCGAGATGAATTTTGTCGGCCCCCGGCCTGAGAGGCCGCATTTCGTGAAGCAGCTCGCGACTGAGATCACGTATTATGACCATCGCCATCTGGTCGCACCGGGACTTACGGGTTGGGCGCAGATCAAGTATCCGTACGGAGCCTCCGTTAATGACGCGATCCAAAAGCTGCAATACGACCTGTATTACATCAAGAACCAGAGCCTGACGCTCGATATGGTGATCGTTTTCGAGACGGTCAAAACCGTGCTTTTCGGAAAAGGCGGGAGATAAGACAAAAATCTGGATTACGCCGTTTAATCGGTGTTTTATCAGCCAAGAGGAAATTGTTATGAAAGCTATTTTATCCATACGAAACCTTGCAGTAATGGCGGTGAGCCTATTTCTGCTCGCCGGGATCAGTTTCGGCCAAACGGACCCGAAGGGCGACAAGAAAGTCGCCGGTAATG
>JAYVOS010000218.1:0-1858 GCA_043757775.1 Chloracidobacterium sp.
GTGTCCCAATCGAGCCAGTCGTGGTGAATGTTGAGAAAGATGCCGATCTCATAACCGACGTGACCGATCATTCCCTTAGGATCGATCACGAGAAACGGCTCGCGTTTGGCGGACAGAATATTGTCGTGATGGAGATCGCCGTGGAGCAAACAGATATTTTTTGTGTCGGTTGAGAGTTCTGCGTAAAATTCCAAGGCTTTTTCGGCGTAATCCTGCGGAAACTTAGTTCCGGCAGCATTCTTAAGCCCATCAAACCATCCGTCTAAACTAATAAAATCCTCAATATCAGCAGGAACCGGCCTCAATAACCGTTTCTGGACACGGATCATTACGCTCACAGCTTTGGCTTGATCTTTCTTAAATATAGATTTGAGGTTAGCACCTGGAATCACTCGTTCTAGCAGAGCGGCCTCGCTCTCGCGGTCAAATTCGAGCAACCGTGCCGCTCCTTCGCCATTCGCCGCTTTAAGATACGCGGCTTCGCCATATATCTCGACATCCTTCAGCGGCAAACCGATCTTTAGAACGGCCGACACTCCATCTGACAGAATGGCGTTTGCGACGTAATTATACGAGAGATTGCGAAAATGTCCTTCGACACGGATCTTCCATTGTTCTTCAAGTGCAGCGATGATGTCCGGTAGCTCATTGAGCCATTTCTCACCACGCGTCCCGCAGAGGGCAATAGTATTTTCAACAAATTTATGCGGCAGCGTGTCTCTAAATTCTTTATCCATTGAGGTTTGATTTTAACGCAAAGACGCCAAGCCGCAAGGCACGCATAGAAAATTCAAGATTATTTGCCTTTAACACAGTCAAATTCATTATGACTTTGCACCTTTGCGACATTGCGTTAAGATTCTTCCTATGAAATCCCTGCACGAGGCCATTCGACCGACGACTTTTATCCGCGCCGCAAAATTACGCGACCATCTCGGCCTCGATATAACCATCGCCAGCGAGACGTTTCAGCACACTGGCAGCTTTAAGTTTCGGGCGGCTTACAATGTTGCTCTCAATGTACCGCAAGATGAGCTGATCGGCGTCTCATCCGGCAACTTCGGACAGGCTCTGGCGTATGCGGCAAAACTGCTTGGCAAGAAATGCACGGTGATAATGCCCGCAAATTCGGCTCAGGTTAAGGTCGATGCCGTTCGCTCGTATGGTGCGGTTGCCGATCTGATCGACGTAAATGTCGTCAGCCGAACGGAAAGGCTGGCTCAACTTGCGGCAGAAAGGCCGGATGCGTATCTCGCGAGTGCTTTTGACGATCAACTCGTGATCGATGGTAACTCAACGCTCGGCGACGAACTTGCTGAACACGATTTTGACACAGTTATTATCCCGATCGGCGGCGGCGGATTGATCTCGGGCACGATCCAGAGCTTTGCACGAAACGCTTGCAAGACTGAGATCATCGGTGCCGAACCGCTAATGGCAAACGATGCCGCCCGTTCATTACGAGCCGGTCATATCATCGCAAACGAGTCCGAACCCCAAACCATCGCCGACGGCACTCGCACACTATCGGTCGGAAATATCAATTGGCCGATCATCAAGAACGGCCTCAACGAGATCATTGAGGTTTCCGAAGATAACATCATCACCGCGACAAAGCTTTATTTTGAATACGCTAACCTGAAAAGCGAGCCGACAGGAGCTTTATCTTTGGGGGCAGTGCTTGAAAACAAGGAAAGATTTAGCGATAAAAAGATCTGCGTTGTAGTAAGCGGCGGAAACGTTGATCCGGCAGTTTATGCGAAGCTTATTAGCGCGGGATAGCGTTTACTATGCAGGTTCTTTTACGTAAACAAACTTTCAAGCCTTCTCAACAAACTTCTCAGTCATCTCAACAAAC
>JAYVOS010000219.1:0-1852 GCA_043757775.1 Chloracidobacterium sp.
TTTGCGGCGCCGGCGAGGATCTTGGCGGTCTGCTCTTCCATCGACGGCTTGAACGTCAACAGCCATACCGCAAGACCAATAGCCGCAATTCCTATCAAGGCTCCGACGATGAAAACAGGATTGATGCCTTTTTTGGGTTTGTCAGTTGTAAATAGATCGCTCATAAGACTTTTTCAACGCAAAGACGCTAAGTTGCAAAGCCGCAAAGAAAGAGCAGGGTAAAAATCTAACCGAAAAAGCCATTTTATCCCTTTGCGTCTCAGCCTCTTTGCGACTTTGCGTTAAATTGCTTTTTCCGTCTCTCGCTAATAGGTTATCATTTTGGGTGTTAAGCCAAAAATGTCCACACCCGAGGCCAAAATTTCACCGTTGCCAGCGTATGTCGAGGCAGTTTTGCCTGTGCCGCTGCGGCGGTCGTTTACCTATCGAGTGCCTGAGGCTTTGCGCGGGGCAATCAAGCTTGGGGCGAGGTTAAAGGTACCCTTTGGCAAGCGTACGATGACAGGTTATGCGGTCGAGCTGCACGCTGAACTGCCGACGGACATTGAGTTTGACGAGGCAAAGATCAAGGACATCATTGAGCTTTCAGACGACGAACCGCTCATCACGCCCGAGATATTAAAGCTGACGCAATGGACGGCGGACTATTACGCCAGCTTTTGGGGCGAAATGCTCAAGGCTGCTCTGCCTGCCGGGATAAATACCGAAAAGGTTAAACCGAAACGGCGTAAAGCAGTTCGATTGGTGTCGATCGATGCCGATCCTGACGGGAAAGTGCTGACCGATCCGCAGCTCGCGATCATCAGCCTACTAGAAGACAACGGCGGCGAGATGCTGTGGACGGATGTGATCGAAAAAGCAGACGTAGGGGCGTCGCCGATAAATACGCTGGTCAAACGCGGCATTCTTGAGGTCTATGTTGAAGACGTCATGCGAGACCCAATGGCGAATGCAAGTTTGCCAAAGCTCAACGATTTTACGCTTACAGACGAACAACAATTGGCTCTCGATCAGATCACTGACGCCGTCGGTTCGACTGATACTTTCAAAGCGTTTCTTTTACACGGCGTGACGGGCAGCGGCAAAACCGAAGTTTACATTCGTGCAATGCGGTTCGCTTTGGACGCGGGACGGTCAGCTTTAATGATGGTGCCGGAGATCGCTTTGACGCCCGTGTTTTCGCGGCGATTGCGTGCCGTATTTGGGTCTGAGGTCGCAATTCTGCACTCAAATCTTTCGCCCGGCGAGCGTTACGACGAATGGCGGCGGATCCGTCGTGGTGATGCCAGGATAGCGATCGGAACTCGGTCGGCGGTGTTCGCTCCGCTGGAAAATATTGGACTGGTGATCGTTGACGAGGAACACGACCCGTCGTATCGGCAGCACGAATCACCATTCTATAATGCCCGTGATGTCGCGGTAATGCGTGCAAATCTTGCGGGTGCGGTCGTCGTTCTCGGTTCGGCGACACCTGCGATGGAGTCGTTTTACAACGCTCAAAACGGCAAATACACATATCTGCAATTGCCGGAACGCATCGGCGGACGCGGGCTTGCCGAAGCAAGCCTTATCGACATGCGCGAGGTTTTCAAACGTGCAGGCAAGGATGTCGCTTTGTCGCCGGAACTGCTCGAAGCGATAAAAGAGACCAACGCACGCGGCGAGCAGGTCATAATCTTGCTCAACCGACGCGGGTTTTCGCAGTTCGTGCTGTGCCGGTCGTGCGGTGAGACGCTTAAATGCAAAAATTGTGACATTACGCTCACATTCCATCGCCGTGATAATCGCCTTGTTTGCCACTATTGTAATTACCGTGAGCCTTCGCCCAAAGTTTGTCCGCATTGCCAGAGCG
>JAYVOS010000220.1:0-1845 GCA_043757775.1 Chloracidobacterium sp.
TGCTGCAGGAATTGCAGTACGAGATGATCCCGTACACGCCGGAGGAGCTGATCGCGATCGCAAATAAGGAGTTTGAGTGGTGCCAGGTGGAGCTAAAAAAGACTTCGAGGGAGATGGGCTACGGCGACGATTATATGAAGGCCATTGAGGCCGTCAAGCAGAAATACGTCGAGCCGGGTAAGCAGCCGGAGCTGATCAAGAAGTTTGCGTACGAGGCGATCGATTACGTTGAGAAGAATGACCTCGTGACCGTGCCGAAGCTCGCACGGGACGGTTGGCGAATGGAGATGATGACGCCGGAGCGGCAGCTGGTCGCACCGTTTTTTTTGGGTGGCGAAACCATTCTCGTCTCCTATCCGACCGACGGGATGACGCACGAGCAAAAGATGATGTCGATGCGAGGTAACAACCCGCATTTCGCGAGAGCCGTGACGGGGCACGAACTGATCCCCGGACATCATCTGCAAGGCTATATGTCGGCTAGATACAGGACGTATCGAGGGGATTTTCGCACGCCGTTTTCGGTCGAAGGCTGGGCGTTGTATTGGGAATTTCTATTTTGGGACAAGGGGTTTGATAAAACCCCGGAAGACAAGATCGGAGCGTTGTTTTGGCGTTCGCACCGGGCGGCTCGCATAATCTTTTCGTTGAATTTTCATTTAGGGAATTGGACGCCGGAGCAGTGTGTGGATCTGCTCGTTAACAAGGTTGGGCATGAGCGGGACAACGCGCTTGGCGAGGTGCGGCGGTCATTCTCAGGCGACTACGGGCCGCTGTATCAGATCGCGTATATGATGGGCGGACTGCAGTTTTATCAGCTTCATAAAGACCTGGTCGATTCGAAAAAGTTCACGGATAAGCAATTCCACGACGCTATCCTGCACGAAGGGCCGATACCCGTCGAGATGGTGCGTGCGATACTCACGAACCAAAAGCTGACGAAGGATTTTAAGACAAGCTGGCGGTATTATTCAGGGCTGAACTAAGAGTTTTTAACCACGAATTACACGAATGAACACGAATAAGAACTATATTTATTGTACGGCGTAATAGAAACCATGAATAATTATTTGAAACGATCGACTCTTGTGGCTGTTGTTGTACTCGCGGTGAGCACGGGTATTTTTGCTCAGAAGGCTGCTATTGACGAAAAGAATGTCCGTGCGGAGATGGGCTTTCTCGCAAGCGATGCGATGCAGGGACGCGGCAGCGGGACAATATTTGAGCGCGTGGCGGCGGAGTATATCGGGTCGCAGTTTATGCAGTTCGGGCTCGAACCCGCAGGCGAGATCGGTGCGGATGGTAAGGCGACTTATGTTCAGACAGTTAGTTTTACCTCACGCAGAGACGGCTCTGCACGAAAAACATGGAATGCGATGGGCAAGATCACGGGGACAGATAAACGGTTGTCATCCGAGGTTATTTTGTTGACTTCACATCTCGATCACCTTGGCGTGCGTGAAAACGCTCCCGGTGACGACAAGATATTTAACGGTGCCGACGACGATGCGTCGGGATCTACGGCGGTTATGGAACTTGCACGCGTGTTAGGAAGCGGTAAGCGTCCGAAACGCACTGTCTATTTCGTCTGTTTTGGCTCAGAGGAGGCGGGCGGCTACGGGGCGACTTATTTCGTAAACAATATGCCGTTTCCGAAAGACAAGCTGGTCGCGAACTTGGAGTTTGAGATGATCGGCCGACCTGATGCAAAGGTTAAGCCGGAAGAGCTTTGGCTGACGGGGTACGAACGCTCTAACCTCGGCCCTGAGCTTGCAAAGCGTGGAGCCAAGCTTGTCCAAGACCCACATCCGGAAGAAGGCTTCTTTCAGCGGTCGGATAGTATTC
>JAYVOS010000221.1:0-6704 GCA_043757775.1 Chloracidobacterium sp.
TTGCACCTGTAAAAGGAAATGCAGCAGACGGGGAACCAGACGGCCTATATACAGCGGTTCCGGCATAAGCACCTGTTGTGCCCGGTGCAAGAACGACCGCTCCGAGATTACTAAATCTTGAATTAGGCAGATAAAAGCCCGAAAGATTACGCGGCGAATTTATCTTAATTCCGCGCCATCCCTCAGTGCTAAAGAACAATTCCAAATTTTTAGCAACACCGATCTGAAAGCTTAGTGGTACCGACGTGATATCGGCATTACCCGGATCACGATCATAGTTACTATAAGCAACGCTCAGTGTATATTCACCCTTTCTCAGGGTCTTAGCGTCATAGACGGTAAATAAACCAGTGGGGCCGCCTTGGGCTCCTCCGGTTCCAACAGTTGGAGCTGTGTTACGATCATCTTTCTCCGACAAACCTTTTTGTGCCGGTACCGCAAACACGAGCATTAACAATATGAGCGTAACAGCGTACGCTTTGATAGCGAGTTTCATCACATTCCTCCGCCGAAAATAAAAAATTAATTTCAAAATAGTAGCCATTGAGAACATCAAACTTTTCAGCCCTCTCAAAAACTACCCGGTTAACACACACGCCAAAAAACTTTGCCTGTAGGCTAAGCCTTGCAAAAATCAGCGTGGCAACAAAGAGTTAAATCCATACCTACGTTAAACTTATAAAGTAGTAGCTCATCAAAGTCAATAAGAGCTTTTAAAAACTTTAACCCCTTTCGATTAAGACCTTATCTCACATCTATCTGAAAATCAAGCCCTATAACTAAATTAGCAAGTCTTTTTTTATGCATAGATGCCCCGCATTCGGGTATCATAGGCGACTCTATCAATAGCCAGCATGTAGGCAGCCGTTCGAGAATCTACTCCGTGCTTGTCCGCGTAATGGACAAGTTCATTAAAACTTGCAACCATTTTGTCCTCAAGCCGGGCATTGACTTCGGCTTCTGACCAAAAATATCCCATACGATCCTGAACCCACTCAAAATACGAGACGGTAACGCCGCCGGCGTTTGCAAGGATATCCGGAATCACGAATATACCCTTGTCATGTAGTATCTTGTCAGCCTTTGGGGTGGTCGGGCCATTCGCACCTTCAGCGAGTATCTTGCAGCGAATGCGGCCAGCATTCTCAGACGTGATCTGATTCTCCGTCGCGCATGGAGCAAGCACATCGCATTCGATCTCCAGCAGATCGTTATTAGAGACTTGTTCAGCTCCAGGGTAATTCTCTAATGTACGATTTTTTTGCAAATAATCTAAGACGTTCGGAATATCAAGTCCGTCAGGGTTGTGAATGCCGCCGCCAACATCTGAGATAGCTATCACTTTGTAGCCCTGTGCATGCATTAGCTCAGCTCCGATACCACCGACATTACCTGACCCCTGAACAACAACGCTTGTCTTATCCGGTGTAAGCTCAAAACGCTTTATCGCTTCGTTGACGCAGAATAATACTCCGCGTCCTGTTGCCTCACGCCGTCCGAGTGAACCGCCAAGAGCGACCGGTTTACCCGTAACAACAGCCGTTACAGTATGACGGGCATGCATGGAATATGTATCCATGATCCAGGCCATCGTCTGCTCATTTGTATTCATATCGGGAGCCGGAACGTCTTTGTCGGGCCCGATGAAATCAATAAGCTCCGATGTATATCGGCGTGTCATACGCTCAAGCTCCCCAAGTGACATCTGGCGCGGATCACAGATTATGCCACCTTTGCCGCCGCCAAACGGAACATTGACCACTGCACATTTCCATGTCATCCAGGCTGATAAAGCCTTAACTTCGTCGAGGCTTACGTCAGGCGCATAACGGATGCCGCCTTTTGCGGGGCCGCGTGCAAAATTGTGCTGAACGCGGTAGCCTTCGAACACCTGAATATGTCCTGTGTCCATCCGCACAGGTATATAAACCTTGATCTCGCGGCTCGGGACACGCATTACTTTATATAAGTCATCATCCAAGCCTAAGAGTTTTGCCGCACGGTCAAAGCGTTCGCTCATCGCTTCGAACGGATTCTTTTCATCGCTGCCGCGAAATCTTCTCATTTCGTCAGCCATCGGGTTTGCCATCGTTAAAAATCTCCAAAAACTAAGTATTTCTTAAACCGGTATTGTCTCTGTTATTTTCCTACTGCAAATTAAAACCAACAATCAGCCCGTTGTACGCATCTTATAAATTCGACCGTAGAATCTCAGATAACGGCTCCAATGCCTTTGTTTACAAGTTCTAAAATTTCCGTTTTGATCATGTTGTTGGCAGGAAAACTAGGGCCACAGAGACCTTATTCATTGCAAAAATATTAACTTACCCCGATAAGCGAACGCAAATGATGCCGTTGGAAAGTTAGACTTAGTGCAAGTAAATTTAGTTAGACGGTGTTAGCCGCAAATGCTAGTATTTCACTGTTATTATTAAATATAGATGAGTAGCAGTTTCAAACTCATATTCTTGGCCGCGAGGCGAATCGGCACACTTGTGTTTTGCGTAGTGGCGTTGGCGGTATTTTCGACATCGTCCGTTTCTGCTCAGGGCGAAGCCGCCGATGATAATGCGGTTGCGGTATTTAACCAGGCTCAAGAGATCCACGAAAAAGGCGATCTGGCGGGAGCGATCGCACTTTACGCCAAAGCACTGAAGATAATGCCTGAGTTTCCCGAGGCAGAATATCAGCGGGCGACTGCCCTGCTTGCTCTCAATAAGACCGACGACGCCGAGAAAGGATTTCGCAGTGCCGTTGAATTGCGGCCCGAATGGTCACTGGCCCTTACAAGTCTCGGCTCGATCCTTGTTCAAAAGAACAAATATGCCGAGGCGGAAACGGTGCTCGCCAAAGCCATCGAGCTCGAGCCGCAAAATCCTCCGGCGATCGTTGCTTTGGCTGATCTCCGTTTGAAGACCAAAGCCACACCTGCCTTACTGCAAGATTCCCTATCTAAGATCTCCGAGCTGACGTCTAAAGCAAAACCTACGTCTGCATTGTGGACGGCAAAGGCCGCGTTAGAGATGGCTCTGGGCAAACGTGATGCGGCAAAGGCCAGCTTGAACAACGCCCTTGCCCTCGACCCTACGAATCGCTACGCGCTTTTCCAACTTGCAGACATCGCCTTGGCCGAAGGTGACCTCGACCGTGCAAAAAATATCGCCGCTGCTATCGAAAAGACCGGGCAGGCAAAAGACGAACTTAGGTATTTAACTGCAAACATTCTGGCACGTGAGGGAAAAGGCGATGATGCTTTGAAACTGCTTGATGCGATCAGTCGTCCGACTCCCGCTTCCGAAGATCTTCGAAGCAAGATCATTGCCGGCAGCTCGACCAATACTGCCGAGATAGAAAAGGAACTTGCAGGCAATCCCAAAAATGCTGTGCTTCTCGGGCGGCTTTGTATTTTATATAGAAAGGATGATCCGGCTAAGGCTCTCGACTATTGCCGCCGTGCTTCCGAAGCCGAACCGAATAACATAAGCCATGCGATAGGATTTTCGGCTGCCCTTGTTCAGGCCAAACAATACGCTCAGGCAGTAAGGATTTTGCGAAAGATAGTCGAAATAGCTCCCGATAATTGGACGGCTCATGCTAATCTTGCAACTGCACTTTTCCAATTGACGAATTATGCCGAGGCAAAGCCCGAATACGAATGGCTGACGGCAAAGCAGCCTAGTGCTCCGGCGGCGTATTATTTTCTAGCGATCGCACACGATCATCTGGGCGAGTATATGGACGCGATGGCAAACTATCAGGAATATCTGCGGCTTGCCGACCCTGGGCAGAACCAACTGGAAATAGATAAGGTCAACTTACGGATCCCGACTTTGCAACGCGATATTAAGTTGGGAAAAGGGAAGAAGAACTGAGACCGGATAAAGGATAACGGATAACGAAATGTTCCTACTTAAGATAACTAAAGCAATTAGCGAGATTGTATCTGTTAAAGGGATGCGGCTCGCGTGCATGCTCATGTTTTTAGTTGTCAGCTATCAGTTATCAATTGCAACCGCCGTCGCACAGGACGATCCCGATCTCGCACCGCCGCCGGTGCGAACTGTCACTAAAGACGAACGCTCAAAGCTCGACTCGACAAACGACATCAAAGCACGGACAAAGCTCGCGTTGGAAATGATGAACACCCATGTGCTCGCGGCTGAGCAGTTGAACGGCAACGCTGATTTTGACGGTATGTTTCGTGAGCTTGGCGGGTTTCAAGGGCTGCTTGATAATTCGCTAGACTATCTTAGGGTTCACGATAACAACAGCAACAAGATCCTCGACAATTTCAAGAAGCTTGAGATCGGCATGAGGGCTTTTGGCCCGCGGCTCGAAGCGATCCGTCGTGATCTGCCGACCCGCTATGAGGATTATGTCCGCACACTTCTCTTATATTTACGAGATGCCCGTTCGCGTGCGATGGAGCCAATGTTTAGCGATACTGTCGTCCCAAACATCAAAAAGCCGTGAAATGACCAATGAGAAAGTAATAGTGAACGGTTAAGAAAATGAGTAAAAAACTAAAAGCCATTAACAGGTTTTGCGTAGGTTCGGCACACTGGTTATCTAGGTATGCATTTCTTGGACTTGCACTATTCACTTTTCACTTTTCACTATTCACTGTCATTTCTGCACAATCACGTGATTTCTTGACAGACGACGAGGTCGAACTTGTCCGCGACGCCCAGCAGATAGATCAGCGGATCGATGTTTTGACCCGAACCATTGACCGTCGTTTCGAAGTTTTGCAGATAAACTCCAATGCCCCGCCGCCCGCAAAAAAAGACTCTCGCGAATGGGGCAAGATGCCCGAGGGCTCGCGACTTCAATTGCTCAACGATATCAAGCTGATCCTGCAAAAAGCGATAGACGACATCGACAACCTAGCGGGGCGTCCCGATTCGATGGTCGTTGACCCAGATGACGATCCTAAAGACAAAAAACACCCCAAAACCTTTGCCGCTCTTTTTCCCAAAGCCGTCCGAGACCTTGCCAAAGCCGCAGAACATTACCAGAGCGTGCTAAAAGCCCAGCTCGACAAGACCACCGACAACATGGAAAAAGGCGTGATCCTCGCTTCCCTAGACAGCTGCGACCAGATCATCGCATCGGTCGCCAAACTAAAGAACTAACGTCACTGCGGTGTTCCGCAGAACCCTGTAACTCGAAAACTGTCTTTTTTTTGCTTGTGTAACTCCCTTTTGTCAATTGTAACGCGGGTTTTGGTCATCCGTAACTCCGCGATTTTTCACTGACGCACAGGCTCTAGCGCGACGAAACCGATATTCGTTTATCTAATATTTTTGTGCGGACCATCGTGGCGTGACAGTATGATCGACCGGCTAGAAGTGTTGCACACTTGATACAATATCTTTTTTCTGCTACGCTTTTAATAAATGGCAACGAGAAATTGGATCGAGTCAAAGTTCGACAGAGTGTCCGGCAGGTGGGGCGGCATTTATGCAACGATGAATCCAGGCGGACATATTTTTATCAGCCTCAGGACATATGAATTGATGGGGACGCCTGACGGCTTTCATCTGCTGTATGACAAGGCAAATGCGACGATAGGCATAAAGCCTACGCGAAAGATAATGAAAAATGCCTATCCTGCCCTTTGCCGCAGCGGCCACGGCGGACGTGTGATACGTGCGTACAGCTTTATCCAGGAATTTGGCATAAGGTTGCATGAAACCGTCAGATTTCCCGAAGCCGAGATCGACGACGACGGCATCCTGATCCTTGATCTCCGAAGAACCGCGTCCTGTGCAAAGCCGAGGAAACAGGGTGCACGTACAGAAGTTAGGAGTAAGACGTAGAATTTTTTGCGGCTTTTCAGCTCTCTAGTCGGCGAGGCCGACGGCATATTTGTAGTCCACGGTGCAAACCGTGGGAAAGCTCACTCAACATCCTGAACCGCCGAAGACGGTGGCATCGCAAACACAAGGTGAAACAAGCGATATATATGCGTATGTGACATTTGTTATGCCGCCGTCTTCGACGGCTTGAGTCTATTTTGGGTTTTGTCCCACAGTTTGCACTGTGGGCTACAAATATATCACCGTCTCCGACGGTTTACGTCAGGACATCGGTTTTTTATAGATGCGTGCTTCAGCCTCGCCAATGGAACGGCGAAGCCTCGTGGGCCTGAACTGCCACACGGACGCAAGTGATGAAACCGTCTGCGTTGACGGGCTTACTATATCGTGCGATTATCTTACAACTCTTTCCTGACCGATCATCAAAATATGGCATCAGACCCGGAAATTAGTTCGGCATCGTCATTACTCGTGAGTCTTAAGACAAGGATCACGCGGCCTGTCGATGCTTTGCCGATAGATATATTTCGCGTGCTGGCCGGAGTGCTGATATTTGTCTATTTTGCACGAACATTTTGTGAAGCAAGCGATTTTAGCAACCCAAATGGTTTGATCGACCACAGCCTCAGCTTTCAGATGTTTTGGTTTACAAAGATCGGGCTGTTTCAGCCGTGGATGAATCTTAATGCGTTTTACGTGACCTATCTTTTCGGCTGTGTATGCGCGATCTCTCTGACAATCGGATACAAGGTTAGGCTGTCTGCCGTCCTACTGTATCTGATCGCAGTCTGCACCTACCGTTGGAATTTTGTGGTGATGTATGTCGATGATTCGATTATACATCTGCTGCTATTTTGGCTCGTTGTCCTGCCGACCGGACGC
>JAYVOS010000222.1:0-6662 GCA_043757775.1 Chloracidobacterium sp.
CCACGGCGGAGCGATGACAAATTTGCCGACCTCGGTCGGCTTCCAATGCCGTTTCCATTCGGCAAGCCAGTCTTCATTGACGACCTCGCGTGTCGAAACACTGTATGCCGTCTCCGGCGAAACGCCATATATATTCATGCCAGTTGCGATCTCGCTTTTCAGCATTTCCGCGTCAGGCAACGCGTTAAAATAACCCGTGATCTTGAGATCCTCGCTCGCAGTTTTTCGCAGACTGTCGATCTCAGTGCCGAGCGCATCCAGAGCGTTCAGAGCATACTCGACTGCATCGGCCGCCTCAGGCGTAGCCAATACATCGACCGCAAACCATTTTATTGGGATGATTTGGCTCATTCGTGAACACCCATTTCGTCGAGGTCACGTTCGCGGTTTCGCCAGTCTTCGACAACCTTTACGAACAGTTTTAGATACACTTGTTTACCGACCAGCTTTTCGATATCAATTCGCGCCTTTGTGCCGATGTCTTTGATTCGCGAACCACCTTTGCCGATAATGATCTTTTTTTGCGAAGCGCGCTCGACATAGATCGCACAAAATATCTTGACGGTTTTCGGGTCAGTCTCGTCGAAAACTTCGGTCACGACCGCCGTCACATAAGGAATTTCTTCGCCTGTCGTTGCAAGTATCTTTTCGCGGACTATTTCGGCGGCGATTAGCCGCGTCGGCTGATCGGTCATCTCGTCGTCCGCAAATATGGGCTCGGCGACGGGCAGATGTTTGACGATCTGAGCCAGCAGATTGTCGATCGCATCGCCCTTGAGAGCCGAAACAGGAACGATCTCTTCGAATTCATGTTCGTCCGCGTAGCTTAACATCAGCGGCAGCAGAGCGGCTTTGTCATGTAGCTTGTCGATCTTGTTGAGTACCAATACGGATGGCTTTTCGGCTTGTTTTACGAGGTCGAAAACAAATCGGTCACCGTTGCCGGTCGAAACACTCGCGTCCCTCATCAGCACTATCAGATCGACCGACAATATTGCGTCATGCACAGCCGACATCATCCGTCGGTTGAGCAAATGTCCGGGCTTATGAACACCGGGCGTGTCGATAAATACGATCTGCCCCTCGGGCATCGTGACAATGCCCTTGATCCGGTGCCGTGTAGTTTGAGGTTTGTTTGAGACAGCCGCTATCTTTTCGCCGACGAGACGATTGATGAGGGTCGATTTACCGGCATTTGGGCGGCCGATGAGCGCTACATATCCACTACGAAAACTTTCAGATGACATTGATTAAACGGTATCAGATTTAGGTCAGAATCGGGAGCGGTAGTGACAATTAAGGCTTAAGCAGACGCTGTTTCGAAGCAATAGCTTCGCGAAAACCGCCATCCCGCACCTCGCCGACATTGATAGCCTGGTCGTAGAGTTTCAGGGCATAGGCATTGTCGCCAAAAAACTCATAAACTCTCGCAAGGGCAACGTAAGTGAGTGAGATAAGCGCCTTATCAGTGGTCGGAGTGGCTGTGCGAAGTACGTTGCTATACGCAACTTTTGCCTCCAGCACTTTCTGTGCCTGTGCGTCGGCATCATCGATACCGGCGGCGGAAAGCCCAGCGACGCGGCCAATATTATAATAGATACGCGGCTCCGACGGATATTGCGTTAAAAGCTGTTTAAGATCCGCATTTGCCTTGGCAAAGTTTTTGGAATCGATCGTCTTTTGAATGTCGATCAGGCGGACCGTCACCGGATTATCCGCACCTGCTATTCGGATCTCAGGATTTTTCTTCCGCGCCTCACGCGCCGCTATGGCACGTTTTCGGGCTTCGGCTGTAGCGTTTAAGCGAGTCGCTTCTTTAGCCGGATCAAACGTCGCGACCATTTCACGCAAGCTGGACGCAATATCAAACCCTGAATCCTCGACCCCTTTCAACTGCTCAGCAAAATAGAACGAGAGAACCGATCCTCGCTGATAATCCTCAAACAACTGCAATGCAGACTCATCAGCAAACGACTCTTTGAGCTTTTCTAGCTCCTTAAAAACCTTCTTTTCAGGATCGGACCCCATTGCAGCGACTTTTTGTCTGGCCTGCTCAGTCGCGATCCTGATCTTTACGGCTTCAGCCTGCCGTATATCTGAAGCAGCGACTAGGGAACGCGACATTGCAAGGAAAACATCAGGCGAAATGCTGGCATCGGTCTTTCGCAACTCTTCTAATGCAGGTTTTGCCCAGTTTCGTACCGGCTCCATCTCCTTTGCATTTCCCAGAATGATCGGATCTATTACAAACCGTAGAAAGGCACGACGGCCCTCGGAAACGCTGAGATCAGTATCAGGCGGTAAGATCAGATAATACTCATCGCGGATGTTTAGAAAATTGATGTCGCCTCGTGGAGCCAGACTCTCAGGCACGACATAAAATTTCCTGTCACGAACGCGAACCTCTACCTTTGAGATAGTCGTCTTTTTACTGTTAGTTTTTTTCGTCTCGACCTTTACTTTTTCGATAAAGGTCAATTGCGGCCGTGTATGCAGATAATCGAGCAGCTCGCTTACCATGTCACGGGTCGTGTTGTTAAGTTGTCCCTCGGCCTGCGAGCGGTAATCTTTGACGTAATCGTCGAGTTTCTCACGAACAGTTGATCTTCGGTAAAATTCGCGGACAAGCGGTGAGTAATCCAGCACGTCAAGCAGATTTCCCGGCAGATCGCTCGTAATGACTGGATCAGCAAGCTCCGGTGCCTGCGTCAGAGTGTAAGCCATTGTGATAAATGGAGCGACTATTTCAGCATCGGTCGATTTGGGATGGCGCTTTTTATACGCCGTGACAAACATTGTGATCTTGTTTCGCAGATCTGCAGGCAAGCTGGCGTTGTCAGCGATCACTTGCTCACGAAACTTTGCACCTTTTTCAGAAAGCGATGTGTTTATCAGCTTTACGTCTTTCCCGTCAGCATCTTGTGATGTTGCCATCTCCAGCGACGCGAGAACGACCATTAGTCGCTTGTCAGGCTCGATCTTCACACCATAATTAGAAAGATCAAATCCGGTAACTGGAGCCTGCGCACAAACACCTGCTGTAAAAACCACAAAAATTATGAATAAAAAAACTCGCTGCATTTTTTATCTGACTAATGTCTATAGTATCCGCTCTTTAACAAGATGAAATATGTCAATGCAAAGATGTATTCAAAGCGGCAACAAAAAAAGAAAGGATAAAGGAACAAAATACATTTCCTTTACCCTTGATCTTACATTATGCCATAAATGACGCTTAGTTATAACTGCTAAGAGCTTCGCTTTCTTCGTCATAGACGTCAAAAACGGTCAAAAGCTTTGTTATAGCAAGCAGATCCTGAATTTTTTGCGTCAATTTCAAAAGCTTAAGGATGCCGCCTTCTTTTTTAACAGCGGTAAAGCTGGATACAAGCTCGCCAATGCCGCTCGAATCAATATAACCGACACCTGCCAGATTGAGCAGGATCTTGTTTTTGCCTTCGCCGAGCAGACGGCGGATAGTGGTGCGAAGTGCGACACTGCCCTCACCGATGGTTACCTTGCCAACTAAGTCAAGGATCGTTACATCGCCTGCCTGGCGTTCCGTTATTGTAATATCAGCCATAGTTATCTCCTCGTTATTTTAAAAATTGCAATGTCCGAATTTTAGACCAATCCGGACATAAAAGTCCAAACAGAATCAAGCATTTATCTCTTTTTTAACATTTTTACTACCATTCCGCCGCCCGAGTGGTTTTCCCAACTGACTTCGTCCATAAAAGAGTTCATAAAAAGTATGCCGCGCCCGTTTGCTTTCAATAGATTTTCAGGATTGGTCGGGTCGGGAATATCATCAACCGCAAAGCCTGCACCGTGATCGCGCACCGTCACCTCAAACCCCTTGTCAGAATCGGCAAACGTCACCTCGACATCCTTGGTCTCGTCAAATTTGTTGCCGTGCTTGACCGCATTAGCGACAGATTCGCGGATAGCAAGGTCGATAGCCGAGACAAAATCTTCACCAAAACCCTGTTTTTTGGCAAATTCGTCAGCTTTGATCGCTACTTCGTCAACCGATTCGATGCGGCTAGGCAACTTGATCTCAACTTTCATAGACACTATATATGATTTGTAAGTTAACGGTTTAATACAGTTGCTGTCAAGACAAATCCGCCCTATCTCGTCTAAAATGCTAAATATGAAGATCAGACTGGCAGACAATTTGCGAGGCACCGTACGTCTGCCAGGCGATAAATCGATATCACATCGCTCGGCAATGATCGCATCCATTGCCAATGGCGTGTCGCAAATCGAAAATTTCTCGACTGGTCAAGACTGTGCCTCGACGATCAGATGTATGCAGCAACTCGGGGTGCATATAGAACTTAACGGCACGTCAGTTATTGTTTATGGGGTTGGTAAATCAGGTTTGCAGCAACCTAACGGGCCACTCGATTGCGGCAATAGCGGAACCACGATGCGCCTTCTCGCAGGCATTATGGCGGGGCAAAGTTTTAATTCTGTGATGACTGGAGATGAGTCGCTGCAACTTCGCCCGATGAGCCGTGTCATCGATCCTCTGACAAAAATGGGTGCCGCTATCGAGTCACAGGCCGGAAAAGCACCGCTTGTGATCAAGGGTAAAAGTCCGCTCGATGCAATACGATACGAGACGCGGGTCACGTCGGCTCAAGTAAAATCGTGCGTTATCCTCGCCGGATTACACGCCGATGGCGAAACTATCTTTGAGGAAAAGATACTTACTCGCGACCACACCGAGCGAATGCTGCGTTGGTTTGGCGTCCATGTTGATAGTAATACCGAAGATGATTGCAGAACGCAGATAAAGGTTCGCGGCGATGCGGTTCTTATTGGTAGAGACATTGATGTGCCGGGCGATATTTCGTCGGCTGCATTTTTTATGGCTGCAGCGGCGTGTCTCAATGGATCACAGATTGAGATACAAAACGTCGGGATCAACCCGACCCGGGCGGACATTATCGGCGTAATGCGACGCTTTGGAACAGACATCGATCTGGTAAACATCCGAAATGAGCAATTCGAAGGGTCAGCAGATATGATAATTCGCGGTCACGCTGCTCTTACGCGAAAGACCGATTCGAATGTCATATGCGGTCGCGACATTGCAGGCGTTATCGACGAAATTCCGATACTCGCCATATTTGGCACTCAAGTTTCAGGAGGCATCGAGATACGCGATGCCGCCGAATTACGTGTCAAGGAATCCGACCGCATCGCATCCGTTGTCGAAAATCTCAAACGAATGGGTGCTGCCGTAACCGAATTTGACGACGGTTTTAAGGTCGAACAGTCGCAGTTAAAAGGAGCGGTGATTGATTCATTTGGCGATCATCGTATCGCTATGGCATTTGCGGTCGCCGGGCTTTTTGCGACGGGCGAGACTGAGATAATCGGGGCGGAATGTGCCGATATATCGTTTCCGGGATTTTTCGAATTACTCGCGTCCGTCGTAAGGTAGTAACGAACCCCTGATGAAAAGAGATACTCGCATAGCATTGACAGGATTTATGGGCGTCGGGAAATCGAGCGTCGCCCGTCACCTCGCCCACATTCTAAAATGTCGCTGGATCGACCTCGATAAATGTATAGAGGAAACTGACGGACGCATCGTCGCTAAAATAATCGATCAGGACGGCGTCGATTTTTATCGTGCCCTCGAAACCAGAACCCTTGAGACCGTTTTAGTTGAGATCGACACCCGCATACTCTCGCTTGGCGGCGGAACATGGACCATTCCCGCGAACCGCGAACTGTTGAAAACATCAGGTTTTACAGGCGTCTGGCTCGAATCGACATTTGAACATTGCTGGCTAAATATCACGTTTTCGCGAAAAGACCGCCCGCTCGCTCGCGACAAGCAAACCGCCAGACGTTTATTCGAAGAGAGGCAAAAGGTATATTGTCTCGCCGATTGGCATTTCATCGTCCGTTCGGATTACACGTCTAACGAAGTAGCCAAACAGATCGCCGAAGAAATTTTCTCGTGAAATTAGCATTTTAATCTTGCTAAATGCGCGAATTTCTATCACTATAAACTCACTAAATAATTAGGACTTGCTGCGAGATATTCGGGTGAGAAATTGTTGCTTAGGATCGCGTGTCTTCATAAGGTATTTGCGATAATAGTTAAAATAAATAGAGAGTATTTTTCGGGAGGAAAAATGAAAATCAAATTTTTTACAGTTCTAATGCTGACAGTTGCTCTATTCATGAGCGCGTGCGGCAAGAGCGATGCTGATCTGACCAAAGCGGCGACCGATAAACTGGCTGCCGATAAAGTCGTCGGCGTCACAGTTGCTGTCAAAGACGGCGTTGCTACGCTTAGCGGCGAAGTTGCAGATGTGACCGTCAAGAGCAAAGCCGAAGCTACGGTCAAGGCTGTCGAGGGCATCAAATCGGTGACCAACAACTGCACATTGAAACCGGTGCCTGTCGCCACACCCGCTGCTGCTGATCCTGCCCTGACCGGCAAGCTTAACGAAGCGATGAAGAAAGCTGGTGTTACCGGCCTGACCATCGAAGTCGTTAACGGCAAAGCAACGGTCAAGGGTACGGTCCCTGCAGCTAAATATGCTGAAGTTGTTAAGGCCATCAATGAGTCCGGTATTACGGGCTGGGATAATGGGCTCACCAAAGGAAACTAACGAGGAGAATTAAAAATC
>JAYVOS010000223.1:0-6624 GCA_043757775.1 Chloracidobacterium sp.
TAGTTTTGCAGATGCTACAGTAATTCGAATAAAGGGCGATTCGGCTGAGTCGAAATATGTGAGCCGCGGCGGCCTGAAACTTGAGAAAGCTCTCGAAAAGTTTTCTATTGATCCGACCGGCTATTTTTGTATCGACGTAGGAAGTTCGACAGGCGGATTTACTGACTGTCTGTTACAGCACGGCGCTGTGAGGGTTGTCGCAATTGATGCCGGAACCAATCAGCTCGTCTGGAGTTTGCGGACAGACCCGCGTGTCGAAGTTCGCGAAAAGACAAACGCCCGTGAACTAAAGTCTGCAGATTTCGACTCACAATTTGATCTAGCTGTGATGGATGTTTCATTTATCTCGGTCACGAAAATTATTCCCGCAATTATTTCCCTTCTCAAGCCAACTGGGAAGCTGCTTGTGCTCATCAAACCGCAATTCGAAGTAAGTCACGGTGAGGTCGGTAAGGGCGGTATCGTTCGCGAACCGGAAAAACACGAACGAGTAGTCAATGAGGTCAATGTATTTGCCGAGAGCCTGGGTCTGACAGTTAAGGGTTTGATCGAATCGCCCATACTGGGAGCCGAGGGTAACAAGGAGTTTCTAGTACTTTATGTCACATGATAAAGCAGCTGCAGAGGCGGAAGAGAATCAAATATTTGTCGAAGGGCTCGATTTCTATTTCGAGGACGGCCTGATGGTTCTGACGCGCCGCTATTTACAAAATCGTGGTTACTGCTGTGAGAATCTTTGCCGACATTGTCCGTATGAAAACCACACAGACGGGCAATCAAAGTAAATATACTTCGATCTCGTTTGGCTGCCAGTCACACTCATACGTTTCAGCATATATGTCTTCATGGGTTTCTATATAATTTTCCTGCAAGGCCGTCTCACCGTTGTTTCTTATACCTGTTATCGAGAATAAAGCTGAGTTAAGAACACGTTCAACGGCAATGTTTTCAGGCTTTTGGAGGTTGTAATATATCCACTTACCGTCGCGGCGTGCCGAAACGAGATCAGCGTTTCTCAGGTATGCCAGATGCCGAGATATCTTAGGCTGACTCTCGCCGAGCTGGTCCGCAAGAAAGCCGACGGACACCTCGCCGTTTGCCATCAGTGATAAAAGCCGCAGACGTGTCTTGTCCGAGAGTGCGAGGAAGAGATTTTCGAGTTCGACGAGCAATGGTTCCTGCATAATTGAACAGCATATTACTCTTTCCATATATGTATTGCAATGCAGGTCACTAATTGCACTTCGACAGCTTTGTGTTTACCATTATTCAAACCGTCAAAAAGCTATGCCTTACATCCTCGCACTTGACCAAGGAACAACGAGCAGCCGATCGATTATTTTTGATCGCGAAGGTAACACGGTCGCCGTCGGTCAAAAAGAATATACGCAAGTTTATCCGCAGAGCGGTTGGGTCGAGCATGATCCGAATGAAATATGGCAGTCGCAGATAAATACGGCTATCGAGGCTCTATCGAAAGCCAACCTATCCGCCGCTGATATAGCCGCGGTCGGCATCACAAATCAACGTGAGACGGTCATCATCTGGGACAGCAAGACTGGCGAGCCGATCCACAATGCCATCGTGTGGCAAGACCGCCGAACGTCTGACATCTGCAATGAGATCAGACTAGAACACGCAGTCGCTATTCGTGAGAAAACGGGTCTTGAGACGGATGCATATTTCTCAGCAAGTAAGATCAAGTGGCTGCTTGATAATGTCGCCGGTGCGAGACAACGTGCTGAGAACGGCGAGCTTGCATTTGGCACGGTCGATACCTGGCTCGTATGGAAACTCACCGACGGCAAGCTTCACATAACTGATCCGTCCAACGCATCGCGGACGATGCTTTACAACATCAACACTCTGGAGTGGGATGATGAATTGCTCAGCATTTTAGACATACCGAGAGCGATCTTGCCGGAGGTTCGGTCGTCGTCCGAGATTTACGGCGAGATTGAGACGCCCATGGTGCTTGCCGGTATTAAGATCGCAGGAATCGCCGGAGACCAGCAAGCTGCTCTTTTTGGACAGGCTTGTTTTTCAACAGGCTCGATCAAGAATACCTACGGCACCGGTTGTTTCATGTTACAGAATGTCGGCACTGAACCGGTCGTCTCGGATAACCGGCTGCTCTCGACTGTCGGCTGGCAGATCGGCGGCGTTACCGAATACGCACTCGAGGGCAGCGTATTTATCGGCGGAGCGGTAATCCAATGGCTGCGTGACGAGCTACAGATCATCGAAAGTTCGACGGATGTCGAGGCTCTCGCCGCAACCGTTACCGATAATGGCGGCGTGTATTTCGTACCGGCTTTTGCAGGGCTCGGAACGCCGCATTGGGATCAGGAAGCACGCGGGCTGATCATCGGTCTGACTCGCGGAACTGGTCAGGCTCATATCGCACGGGCGGCCGTCGAGTCGATCGCATTTCAGACCGCCGATCTACTTGCGGCGATGCGGACGGATTCGAATGCTGACCTGACCGAGCTTCGTGTCGATGGCGGGGCGACCCGCAATGAGGCTCTGCTCCAGTTTCAGGCTGACATCCTTCAAATACCCGTCGTGCGGTCGAAAACCGCTGAGACGACGGCGCTTGGTGCCGCGTATTTGGCCGGGCTTGCGGTCGGGTTTTGGGAAGATAAAAATGAATTAGCAACGCACTGGCAGGCGGATAAAAGATTTGAACCGCGCGTGTCAGCACATGATGCGGGTGTGATAATGGAGCGTTGGCACGAAGCCGTTAGACGCTCGCTCGGCTGGGCAAAATAAAAAGGGAGCGAAATTATTCGCTCCCCAAAATAACCATATTTAGTTGCCTATTAGGCCTCACTTTGCTCGCCTTTAGATTTGCTCATCCCAAACGATGCCTGCGTTTGCGGCAGTGGGATCCCTACAGCATCGGCGTTGACGATAGGCTCGTTGTCGCTCTGTTCGTCAGCCACGTCGGCGATTATCATCTTGCCGGATTGTTTGGTAAACATCAGCACTTCGGTTTCCGAACTGAAATCCACCATCACATAATCGCCTGTCTCGACCTGCTCGGTCGCAACAAGATTTGAGAGCGGATAGACCAGAAATCGCTCGATCGAACGTTTCAAATGGCGTGCACCGTATTTTAGATCAATGCCCTCGCTTAGCAAAAATTCTTTTGCTTCTTCGGTGCATTCGAAAACAAATTTCGTCCCCGCAGATTGGGTAATACGATCTTGGACCGACGCCAATTCGATATCGAGTATCCGCCGCAGATGATGTTCCTTGAGGCTGCGGAAAACCACGACCTTGTCGATACGATTCATAAATTCGGGTGAGAATTTACGTTTCGCAGCCTCGAGAGCTGTGCGGTAGATCTTGGTGTCGATCTCGTTATCGTCTCTGGCTTGATCGGTTTTCGTCGGGGCAAAACCTATGCCGCCTGAGATCATATCGGACATTTCGCGGGCTCCAAGGTTCGACGTCATAATAACGATTGTCTTGGAAAAATCGACGCGGCGGTTGTCGCCGAGCGTTAAGGTCGCTTTGTCCAAAATCCCCAATAGCAACTGCCATAGCGAATCCGATGCTTTTTCGATCTCGTCGAAAAGCACAAACGTCAGCTTATTTTCGTCGGTGTGCGCCTTATCCAGATTTTCCTGCGTCAGCATCGGCGAGGTTTCGCGGTGGCCGAGATATCCCGGAGGCGACCCGATCAGCTTGGCGATCTCGTGCGAATGTTGAAACTCAGCACAGTCGATCTTAACGACAGAATACGGCTCGTCAAATAAAACGTCAGATGCGGCCTCAACAACGCGGGTCTTACCCGAACCGGTCGGCCCGAGGAATAGCATCGTACCAATGGGTCTCGACGGATTATTTAATCCGGCGAGATAGATCTGAAAAAGCCCGCTCATACGGCGAACCGCACGTTCCTGACCTACGATCAAACTAGAAAGTTTGTCCTCAAATTCCGCCGCCCGAGGGCTCTTGCGCTCGGGGTCAAGCAAAATTCCATTGTCCGAAGTTTCTTTTTTCTTGGCCGTTTCCTGTTTCATCTTCTTACCTCTTTGAGCGGCTATTGGCCTCTCTAACATCAAGAACGTTTGTCCGCTCTTAACTTGCCGATCAGTGTCGACAAGTGCTGTCGTCAACAATGATGATTTCAAAAGATTAATAGTTGGCTGGACTTTAAGATTGGAAGGGTAAGTCCAGAGAATAGATGCAAGTATGAAAGCCCGCCTCTGTTTCTATGATTAACACATTAAATAAGCCACGCGCAACAGAAAAACAACAAAAAGTTTTAACTTTTTGTGGAATCAAAGAACCATTAGCAATTTAGACAGCGGCCTAATCGTAATATTCTAGACCCAGATGGGTTATCAATTCTTCGCCCTGCATGTGGCGGAGAGTGTTTTTGAGCTTCATCAGTTGGATGAAAATGTCGTGCTCAGGATATAGGCCCGGAGCGGTCTGGGGTGCTTTGAAATAGAAAGACAGCCATTCTTGGACGCCTTTCATATTGGCACGCTGTGCGAGATCCATGAACAGAGCTAGGTCAAGTGCCAGCGGTGCTGCGAGGATCGAGTCGCGGCAGAGAAAGTTTACCTTGATCTGCATTTTGTAGCCGAGCCAACCGAAAATGTCGATATTGTCCCAGCCTTCTTTGTTGTCGCCGCGGGGCGGATAGTAATTGATCTTAACGACGTGCGAAAAATTGCCGTAGAGGTCAGGGTAAACTTCGGGCTGGAAAATATGTTCGAGGACGGAGAGTTTCGAAACCTCTTTCGATTTGAAATTTTCGGGATCGTCGAGCACTTCGCCGTCGCGATTGCCGAGGATATTGGTCGAATACCATCCGTCAAGGCCGAGCATACGCGATTTCAAGCCCGGTGCGAGGATGGTTTTCATCAGCGTCTGGCCGGTCTTAAAATCCTTGCCGCAGATGGGCATATTGGTCTGATGCGAAAGCTCGGTCAAGGCCGGAATATCGACGGTCAGATTTGGGGCACCGTTGGCAAACGGGACACCGGATTTGAGGGCGGCGTAAGCGTAGATCATCGACGGAGCGATGAGCGGATCGTTGTCGTACATCGCTTTTTCAAGCGTTTCGACGGTAGCGTGGATCGCCGTTTCCTGAATATAGATCTCGGTCGAAGCACACCAGACCATTACCAGGCGTGAGCAGTTATTCTTGGACTTAAAGTCAGCTATATCAGCAATTAGCTGCTCGGCAAGATCCATCTTATTCTTGCCGGTCTTGACGTTTTCGCCGGTTATGCGTTTGACGTAGTTTTGCTCGAAAACGGCCGCCATCGGTTTGAGCGATGAGAGCGGTTCGGAGAGCTGATTGATCAGGTCTTTGTCGAGCACGCCTGCGTTCATGGCGGCGTCGTAAGCCGAATCGTGAAAAATATCCCACGCTCCGAATACGATGTCGTCGAGGCTTGCGAGTGGCACAAAATCTTTGATCATAGGCGAGCGGTTATCCGTTCGTTTGCCGAGACGGATCGTGCCCTGCTGGGTCAACGAACCGACCGGCTGGGAGATGCCGCGTTTCACGGCCTCGACACCAGCGACCAAAGTCGTGCTCACGGCTCCGAGGCCTACGAGCAAAACACCAAGTTTCCCTTCTGCGGGAGCAATATTTACACCTTTTTCAACCATCGTTTTCTCCTAGAAATCCAAAACTATAAGGATAACTTTCTGCGATTAAATAGGCAAATTCGCTTAAAGACAAGCAAGACAAGGAGAATTAGCCACGAATCTACACAGATAAGCACTGATAAGAATTTCCGTTACATCGTTAATCTGCTTTCATCTTTGAAAACTGTAGTCAAACTCTCTCTAGCTGCAATAGACGTGGTAGTCTATCTCGGCGAAGATGTTGTCGCGGGATTCGATCTCGGTAAGTAGGTCTAGTTGTTCTGGGGATAGAATTCCGTCTTGGGTGTTACGCCCTTGCTCACGCGCGGGCTTGTGCAATTGATCAAGCATTTGGGCAAGCATATTGAACCGTTGGATGTGCGACTGGAAGCGGCGGGACGAGTATTCAACCGTCGTGCCCTGATAGATCTGAAATGCCCAGTCGGAGGATTGGGCGAGGAGGAGTTCGCGGGCTAGTTGGTTAAGAATGCGAACCGCGACCGGATCGGACGCGGCGAGAGCGTGAGGGCGAGACGCAGGGATCTGATTCCCGCCGTCGCTGTGTTTCTGTGTCTCCGCGTCGGCGAATCTATTCGCCATCTCCGTCATACGCCGTTCGGCGTCGTGCTGATATGGATACATCCACGAGTTACCTTCGTTGATCCAAACCTTGTAATAGCCGTTTTCGCCCCACGACGACGCTGTCGGTTTTTGGACCTGGATGGGCAATCCGCTGTCGAGAAAATCGCCGGGTGTGATGCACTGGATCTCGTCCTGGTCAAAGTGAATTTTCTTAAAAAAGAAGTCGATGAACTGCGGCCCCTCAAACCACCAGTGGCCGTAAAGCTCTGCGTCATAGGGAGATACAACAAGCGGCGGATGACCTTCGAATGTCTCGCGTAAGAGGTGAGCCTGCTTGATGCGCTCGCTGATAAAGTGGGATGCGTTCTCCGCCGCCTTCTCCGTCGCAATCGCCGGAATGTACGGCTGCTTTTGATCTTGCGG
>JAYVOS010000224.1:0-6618 GCA_043757775.1 Chloracidobacterium sp.
TGACCGCAGTTTATCCATCGAGCCTTCAAGCACGGCATCCTCACGAGCGATGCAGATGCGGACGAAAGCATCCCAATCATCACTGTCTGCAAATGCAGATCCGGGAGTCATACCGACTCCGGCGTCACGCATCAGCATTTCGTTAAATGGTATGGCATCGTCAAACCGCTCTGGTATCCGGGCCCACAAATAGAAAGCGGATCCGGAATTGTAGATATCGAATCCGAGACTGGTCAGTGTCTCAGATGTTGAAATACGTTTTGCGTCGAATTTGTCGCGGAGCCGTGTGTAATAGGTATCGTCAGCCATCAGCGTCCGCGACAGGGCGGCCTGTAGCGGAGTCGCAGGACACACGTAGATGACGTTGGCGGCGTTATTAATCTTTGCTATCAATTCGCCTTTACCGTAGGCGTAGCCGAGCCGCCAGCCGGAGATGTTCCACGATTTGGAAAACGAGTTGACGGTGATAGTCCGCTCCCACATGGCGGGAAGACTTGCGATAGGTGTATGCGGGTTTTCGCCGGTCACATAATGCTCATAAACCTCGTCAGAGACGACCATGAGATCGAGTTCCTTGGCGACATCAGCAACTGCCTCAAGCTCGGTCTGCGACATAACCTTACCGCTCGGATTTGCCGGTGAGCAGACAATGATAGCGGTCAGCGGAAATTCGCTTCTGTTTTTTAATTCTCTGCATCGAGCCAACAAAGCATCCTTTTCAAACGTCAAATTATTGTCGAGTTCGAACGTCTCGGTCTTGCTACCAAATTCTTCCAAAATACGGCGGTGATACGGATAATAAGGTTCGAAAACAAGGGCGGCTTTGTTACGCAGATAACTCTGTGCAACGCCGATCAAGGCACCGGTGCCGCCGTTAGTGATCATTAGTTCGAACGGGCGGGCATCGACATCGACGTCGATGTTGTTGTATTTCGCGATCTTTGCGGCGACCGCTCTACGGAGGTTTTCGTCGCCTTCGCTGCCGCCGTAGTGATTTTCGCTGGCGGCGATGATTGCTGCTGCCTCAATAGCTAATTGGGGATCGATAGGCAGTTCGGACTGTCCCTGGACGAGGTTTCCGCTCTTCGGAACAAGCCGCGTGATCGCTCGAATGTCTGGTTTGACTTTCATAGGTCGTGCTTCTGTCATAAGCTATTAAAATATCAGGTTTCGAAGGAGATCTCTAAATGCCGGATAACGTGTCCAACAAAAATGTAGCATTGCCGCCGACGCAAAAACTAGGCTGGCTCGACCGCCGCATCCCGATGCTCCGCCGCGACCGCATCGAATTTCTTACGGCACAGGCTGCACTCGGCGATGTGACGACATTTCGAATGGGTCCGGCTCGCGTTTATTTTATAAACAACCCCGATCTGATCCGTGACGTACTCGTCGTCAATGCCGACAAATATATTAAGGGACGTGCATTGCAACGTTCGAAACGGCTGCTGGGTAACGGCCTGCTTACCAACGAAGGTGCCGATCATCTGCGGCAGCGGCGGATGATACAGCCAGCATTTCACCGCACGCGGATCGCCGAATATGCCCGCTCGATGGTATCGTATTCCGAAAAAATGGCGGAGACGTGGCACGACGGCGACGTTCGCGACATCGACCGGGAGATGATGAATCTGACACTGCAGATAGTCGGCAAGACGCTCTTTGACGCGGACGTGATCGACGACGCCGGCAATGTCGGCAAGGCGATGGAAACGATCATCGGGATGTTTAATTTTCTCGTGTTGCCTTTTTCAGAAGTTCTGGAAAAGCTGCCTTTGCCGCAGACGAAACGCTTTGACCGCGCTCGAAAGTCGCTCGACAACATCATCTACAAGATCATCGACGAACGCCGCGCCTCCGGCGAAGATCGCGGCGACCTGCTCACGATGCTGCTGCTCGCACAGGACGAAGACGACGGCGGCACAATGACAAACGAGCAAGTTCGCGACGAAGTGATGACGCTTTTCCTCGCGGGTCACGAAACGACCGCTAACGCACTGACCTGGACGTGGTATCTGCTTTCGCAAAACCCTGAAAAAGAGGCGAAGTTTCACGCCGAGATAGACGATGTTTTGAATGGCAGAGTTCCGTCGATGGATGATGTGCCGCAACTCAAATACACCGAAGCCGTGCTTGCCGAATCTATGCGGCTCTATCCGCCCGCGTGGGCGATAGGGCGTTGTGCCGTCGAGGATCATGAGCTTGGCGGATATACTGTCCCGAAAGGCTCGACCGTGCTTTGCAGCCCGTATATATTGCATCACGATGCGCGTTTCTGGGAAAATGCTAATGAGTTTATACCTGAGCGTTGGGAAACGCAGTGCATAAAAGAAGCCGGTCAAAAAAATATCTACATCCCATTCGGCGGCGGCGTCCGGCGCTGCATCGGCGAAAGCTTTGCCTGGATGGAAGGCATCCTCCTCCTCGCAACCATCGCCCGTAAATGGAAACTTTCACTCGCCCCCAACCAACAGATCGGCCTAAAACCGCTGATAACCTTGCGTCCGAAATATGGTATGCGGATGGAAATTCAAAAAAGGAAATGAAAATATTATGAAGAAACTTACCTACATTAGTGGCATCCTTGTTTTGTTAGCTTCCAGCATTTGCAGTGGGCAGTCTTCGTCGGAAGCTAATGTAGTGAGAGCGAACGCGAATGCTTGTGAACAGAATTCCGCAGAAGTCGACCTGATTCGAAGTATTGCCAAAGAAAAACCATCTCAAATTTTCGTAATTTCTCATGCAGGAACTGGCGAGTCCGAGAACATCAATGCAAAAAGACTGGCCCATGTACGTAAGTTTTTGACCGTAAGAAAGCGGTGGGATTTACTCAATGTTGTCTACTCTTTAGGAGATAAGGTGACTGGTCTTGGACAGATTGAATTTTATGTCGGCGCAAAGCTTGCTCTTATCATTCAGTCCAGTTTTGGACGAACGCCATGTATGGATTGTTGCGGTCCCGACTTTCTTTCTAATCCTCGAAATTTGATAAAAAAACGAAGTCGATCTCCACGGCGTTAGGTCTTGCTTATGAATTGATTTCCATTGACCCAAAACCGCCAAGGCTTTTCGGCATCCTCACCGGCGTAGTCGATGCCGATGCGTTTTCCGGCGACGATCTGCGACCTTTTGAATGTCTGATGATCTTCGAGCCAGACTCGCGTGCCGAGCAGGTCTTCGCCGTTTAGGCTTTTATCGATAGCCATTGCGATGCAGAGTTTTCCGGGGCCGGAGGTCAAGTTTTTGTCAGCCATGAACCCAGTCGCTACCGCTCCCGGTTCTGTCAAGAAACCGCGTCGCTCTCGCATTTTATCAATGCCTTCGACCGGCTCGACACCGCGGATGAGTATCGCGTGCGGCGTGCCGACGGGGCCACACACCACATTAAACTGGTAATACATCCCGTATATAAAAAAGACGTAAGCGTGTCCCGCCATGCCGTACATCACCTCGTTTCGCGGCGTCCGGCGTCCGCCATAGCTGTGAGCGGCGCGGTCGTCCACGCCGAGATAAGCCTCGGTCTCGACGATCATTGCGGACACGCGGTTGCCGTCTTCGTCGGGGATGACGATGAGTTTACCAAGCAGCTCTTTGGCAATGAGCAGCGTGTTTTTCCTTGAATAAAACTCCCGCAGCAGCTTCATGGTTAGATAATATCAAATCGATAAAACAACCTATGCATCTCTCACAGCGTCAGAGTTGTGGAAAATTTGATAAAATCACTACGTTTGTTAACTAAATTAAATGAAGCCGATCACCATAATATTTTTCTTATTTCTTGCACTTACATCGTTTGCTCAAAAGCCTGACGACATTATCGCGACTGCGACGGGACACACTTGGAAAGTGACGGATCTGTCGCCGACAGCTCAAGACGCTCAAGCAAAATATCCGGCAATGCTTGCCGCGGCGAGAAAGCAGGTCCTGTCGCAAACACTTGGCGAGACGCTGATCGAAGCCGAAGCAAAAGCCCGAAATATCGCGGTGACAGCTCTCGTCGCGGCTGAGATGAAAAAGGTCAAAGACCCGACGCCCGTCGAGATCAAGGCTATTTACGATGCCAATGTTACTCAACTTGGCGGTAAGACGCTCGAAGAGGTCAAACCACAGCTCATAGCTTTTCTCCGCCGCGAACCCGAAGAAGCCGCCGTCAAAGCATTTGTCGATACGCTTGCCCTTAAATACAAAGTCGTGTACGGCAAGGATGTCAATGCAGCGGGACTCAAACCGGCAGATCAGCTTTACACCATGCCCGGCAGTTCGTTTACCGTAAAAGAATTTGATGATATTACACGGTTGATGCTCTATGACATAGAGGCTGGTTTTATCGACGATCTTATTGCGGACACGAGCGATACTGTCTATGACGCTTTGGTTCTCGACGAAGCCAAAGCTCTAAAGATCGATGCTGGCGACCTGATCGCACAAGAGATCACGGGCAAGATGAAGGATTTCACCGATGCCGAACGTGACGGTCTCCAAATGGCTTTTCGATCAAAATTATTTGCAAAATATAATGTCAAAATTTTGCTCAAAACACCTGTATCTCCGGTTCAGGCTATCTCAGTCGATGACGATCCGTCACGCGGACCCGCGACCGCACCGGTAACTATCGTGATGTTCAGCGATTTTCAATGCTCGGCGTGCTCGGCGACGCATCCTATCTTAAAAGAAGCGATGGCTGCGTATGGCGATAAGATCCGTTTCGTCGTCCGCGATTACCCGCTCGAATCGCTGCACGAAAATGCTTTCCGTGCGGCTCTCGCAGCAAATGCGGCAAATGCACAGGGCAAATTTTTCGAATACACGGAGATTCTCTATAAAAATCAAAAAGCACTCGATGACGCTTCGCTCAAGAAATACGCCGCGGATCTCGGTTTGAATGCTGAGAAATTTGCGTTAGACTTTAGTTCCGTCAAGACAGCAGCCGAGATTCGCAAAGATATGGCTGACGGCAAAAGCTACGGAATCAATGGAACGCCCACTATCTTTGTCAACGGGCAATTTGTCCGCCAAAACTCGCTCGAGAGTTTCAAAAACGCGATAGATAATGCGTTGAAAAAATAATTTTTATGCGATTAATGCTGCTATTCATATTTATCTCAATTTCCCTTGCCTGCGGCGGTGCTGCCAACACGCCAAAGCCGAATGCCAACGCCAATACGAAGCCACAAACGGCGGCTCTGCCTGTTTACGGTTACGAGGTGGTCAAAGCATATCCGCACGACCCCAAAGCATTTACCGAAGGGCTTTTCTTTCATGACGGCTTTCTCTACGAGAGCACTGGTGAGGAAGGTCAGTCATCGCTTCGCAAAGTTGAACTTACGACGGGAAAAGTTGTCCAGAAATGGGATCTGCCGAAAGAAGATTTTGGCGAAGGCATCTCGATGATCGGCGACAAAGTATATATGCTGACCTGGCGCGGCGGTCTCGGTCGAGTGTTTGACGCTAAAGATTTTAAACTGCTCAAGGAGTTTCGCTATCAGGGTGACGGCTGGGGAATGACCACCGATGGGACCAATCTTTTCATAACGCAAAGTACTCACGTCATTAAGGTTATTGACCCGGAGAAATTCGGGATCGTTAAAACCATCCCTGTGATGCGTGAGGACGGAAAGCCCCTGATGCAGATCAATGAACTCGAATGGGTAAAAGGCGAGATATGGGCGAATGTCTGGCATTCGGAGCAATCCGACATACTGGGCAAGCCTAATTACGTTGCACGCATAGACCCAAATTCCGGTAAACTGCTCGGCTGGATCAATCTCCAGGGCATCTCGCCAGACGATCAAGGCAAACCCGGTCAAGAGGAAAATACGCTCAACGGCATAGCTTATGACGAAGCGGGCGATCGTATTTTTGTTACTGGAAAGGATTGGAAAAAGCTCTACGAGATCAAAATAACGGCTCCAAAATGAGCAATAGTAACGAACAATTTATGAAGCGTGCCATCGAGCTTGCACGCGCAGGCATGGACGGCGGACGAGGCGGGCCGTTTGGCTGCGTCGTCGTCAAAAACGGTGAGATAGTCGGCGAAGGTAGTAATTGCGTAACCTCGACTAACGACCCGACCGCTCACGCCGAGGTGGTTGCGATACGAAATGCGTGTAAAACACTCAATGCGTTTCAGCTAGACGGATGTGAAATTTACACTTCGTGTGAGCCGTGCCCGATGTGTCTCGGGGCGATATATTGGGCGCGTCCCGAACAAGTTTTTTACGCCTGCACGCGCGAAGACGCCGCCGCCGCCGGTTTTGACGACGATTTTATCTACGACGAACTCGCAAAACCTAACGAGGACCGCCAGCGTGCAATGATAAGTATGCTTCGCGACGAAGGTGTCGCTCTATTTCACGACTGGTCAGCCAAAACAGATAAGATCCGGTATTAATATTTATCTGCATAACCCGCTTTTATCTGCGGCTAATTACTCTTAATGATCGAATTTATTCTCAACGATCAGGATATTGCTACAAGTCAGCCGACAGGTTCGACCGTGCTGGATTTTGTCCGTTATCACAAAAACTTAAAAGGCACGAAGATCGGCTGCCGCGAAGGCGACTGCGGAGCCTGCACGATAATGGTTGGCGAACTGGTCGCGGGAGAAGTTAAATACCG
>JAYVOS010000225.1:0-6584 GCA_043757775.1 Chloracidobacterium sp.
GGAATCTTCGAGTTTTCTCTTCATTTCGTCTTGTTCGTTCTTAATCTCGTCTTGCTGCTGTTCAATTCTCCGTAACTGCCGACGTAATAAGAGCTGCCCTTGACGCTGTTCCATCTCAGGCGTCCGAACTATTTCACCCACAATGTCTCTTTCCTTAGCTAGTCGTGCGTCAACCAACTCTTTCGAGCATCCGTCGTCGGGTTGGAAACCTGACAATAGGGCTTCTTGTACGGTTGGCAAGACCAGGATTCTCTTTGGCGAAATATCAAAATACCCTTGGCATTCTGGCAAAAAAAATACGCCTCGGAGGTCTAGATGGACCTCGGGAAGCCGCTTAGGAGTGGTCTTTGTGGGTGGAGTGGTGCATCCATAAATACCACAACAAATCAATAAAAAAAGAAAAAATCTCATTTGATCTGCGAATTTACCGCGACTCAGTTGAATTGGCATCCTGAGAACCCTCTTCTCTTGCTATTTCTTTACCCCGGGCGATTTTAGCTCTTGCAATATCTACGGAGTGGGCTTCGTATACGAGCCAATAGGTAGATTTGTCGGATTTTTCGAATTCGCGAATCATGACGGGAACGACCTTTGCCCCGCTGCCTTTGACCAAATGTAAATAGCACGGGTCGTCATCATCCTCCCCACAGATGCCGAACTCTGTATTAGTTCCGTTCAATGTCCAGCCTTTGAAGTTCTTGGCGATAAAGTCCGCGACGGCTAAATCTCGGGCCGCCACTTTATCATTTCGCCTTTTCTCCACGTCAATGGACGGTGTAACCGATAGTTCTGGCCTCGGAGTATTCGGAATATTATCCGGAGCGGGCGAGCAGCCAAACAGGAAGCAAAGCGATATGCTCAAGAAAATATATTTCATAGGCTCTTTCGGATTTCCATGCCTCACTTTAAGCTGTTCATTTTTTCCGTAGGCCCGTTTATTAAGCAACAAAACTAGAGTTACAGCTAGAATCCTGCTATGTTGAATCTGTTAGTTTTTTGATAATGCCAAATATTCATACAGCTCTTAGCTGATGAGATTTGCTTGCGGCCAATATTCGTTGGCCTTGGCACATCAATTAGGCATCATCATACTAAGACTAAATAGTCTTAAACGCAAGACTAGAAGTGCTACCTATTCAGGGAGGAATCTCTAAATGGGAAGAGCACAGATAGACCGACCTCTATATCTCTCAAAAAAACTTTTAGCAATTAGAGAATCGCTCGGGCTTTCTCAAAACGGACTGATTGCAGTATTCGGTTTAAGGGGATCTCTTACACAGTCGGAAATCTCCGCGTTCGAGAAAGGGAAACGAATTCCATCTCTGATCATTCTATTGTGTTATGCCCGTGCGGGTGGTTTGCATGTGGACGATCTAATTGACGATGAAATAAACCTAAAATAGCCGCAATTAAAGCTTTCCAGTTTACGCTTTCGTGTGAATACATATTAAGGTAGAATCGAACAGGAAAATCGGTATACACCGGCAGGATCCATTCCCAAGACTCGCGCTACCGAATTCCCCGTAAAATCGGGCCAAAGTTAACTTTTAACAATCATTACATTCGTACCGTTTCCCTAGAGATTTAGGTAATACGATATGTCAAGAACACCAAAATTTCCCGACTGCTTTGACGAGGTTATTCGACTTAATATTGGATCCCTAAGACGCTTTGGTTACCTAAAAGCCAATCGCTTAAAAGAAGGGTCAATCGAGTGGACCCGTGGCGAAACGCAAAAAGAAAGTATTCGAATATCCGTTGATATGATCGAAGGGTGGGTGCAACTGGACTATAAGATATACGGCAAACAAATGAATTACCGGGTTAGCTTAGTAAGTGTTCCAAGTAACTTAGGCTTCGGACGTCTGTGGTACTTCATTTGTCCTGAAACAGGGAATCGATGTCGAAAGCTTTATCTGATTGGGGAGCGATTCCTCTCTCGCTATGCATATCCCTCAACCATGTATAGCAAGCAAATCGAGGCAAAAGGTTGGCGGGAACTACGCGGGGCGATGGAAGCCGCTGATGCGTGTAAAAAATTTCTCAAAACACCGTATGCTCGGCCGTTTTATAACGGGCAGATTACTAGCCGATACCAACGACTCCTCAATCGGAGAGATCGATGTAGTGATAAATTCGCGACCAGTGATTCTACGCTCCGGCTTCGATCGCAAGATTTAGAAATTCCACGGTCCACTGAGAAATAGATGTGGTGGCGTGCTCCTCTCCGAGTTAGGGAAGCACCGGGTTCAAAATTCAACAGTCAAAATATTGAAAAACCGCGGCATGGAAAGCGGGAAATGCAACATAGGTGCAACCAATGCAATTGATCACACTGAATCGCAAATAAACGAGAAGCCTCTGTGATGAAGTCAGAATCTCCTGATGTCGCAACCTAAAAGATGGCAGAGCAACAATTTTAATCCTACGAAAACATAAAAAATAGACTTTTAACCACTGGGTCGCAGGTTCGAGTCCTGCTCGGATCACCAATTATTAATATAGATCAGGGCTTCTTTTGCAGAGGCTCTTTTTTTGTTTGCACGGGTCGGGTAATCGGTTACAATTTTTGGGTCGCTATTATCTAACCAAAAATATGAAAAACGGAAACGCACGATTTGAGTTTTATCTCGAACAGATCGAAAAGCTGATGTTGACTGCCGCTACGCAGCCGGATCCTGGGCTGTGGCTGTATCAAAATAACGCCAGAACACCTGCGTTTATGGTCGAAGGACTCGCAAAACTTTATAGCGGGCTTCACGACAGGAAAGCTTTTGAAAAGATCGGCGAGGACTTTAAACTGATCGAAGATGCGATCGGAGCGATCGATTATTACGATTCGTTTGCCAAAGATTTTGCAATAGATAAAAAAGTCCCAGCTGCAGTGACCAAATATGTTCTGGCAAAAGCTAGTGAGAAAGTCTGTCGGTTTAACGAGGTATTGAAAGAAAAAGGATGGCTCGGAGCTAAAGCAGATCGTTTAGCAAAGATCAGAAAGAAACTCCGCTCTGTCGATTGGATGAAACCAAAAGCAGAGGTTGCGGCAATAGAAAAATTCTACAAGCTAAACATCATAAAAATTGATGCTTTTTGGACTGCCAACAAAGGCGGTTTCACCGATGTCGAGGCTCAAGTTCACGAGCTTCGCCGTAAACTAAGGTGGTTGAGTATTTATCCGCAGGCTTTGCGTGGCTGCATTCAGCTGAAAGCCAGCCCGACAACCGATCCTAAATTAAAAAAATATCTAACTCCAGAGATAGTTAATTCACCATATAATAAACTGCCTGAGCCGGAAGCCAACAAGCATCAGCTTTTGTTGAGCCAGGATTATTTTCTGGCATTGAGCTGGCTGATCGCGGAGCTCGGTAAGCTGAAAGACGAGGGGCTATGTGCTTCTTTGATAGCCGAAGCCATTGAGCAAACAAAGCCTCCGGCTAAAAAAGGCGTTACAAAAGCGAGTGAAAATCTGCTGGATATGGGAGCGATACTCGTGATGGCCTCAGATGCTTGCCGAACTTATTTCAACGAAAAAAATCTTGAAAAGTTGCTGATCGGTACCACAAAAACATCCAATAAAGATTCATAATTGCTCTCGAAAAGCTTTGTGCTTTTCAATTTTAGTGATGGCAAGTCGATGAATATTTGTATTATTCCTATTCCAAAGGATTGGCTGAAACGTAGGTGTTAAGAGGTCACTTATCAGTTTTAACTAACGCCGGCGGGCCTGGTGCAGCACCTACGATATAGCTGTCGCGGGAGCGGATAACAAGATTTGGCCTATCTACACGAACCTTGATCTGCTTTCGCTGGCCTAGTTTTCCTTCGTCCGTAGGCACGTAGCCAATGTTATATTGGCGGCGGAGCTCTTCGGCAATACCTTCAAACGCACGAGTCAAACCGCCGGGAGTTGATTCGGGACGAAACACACGCCCGCCGGTCGCATCAGCCAGATCCTCAAGATATTTTTTTCCGAGAGCGTATTCTTCAGCCGAGCCGCCACGAATTATTGCCTGCTGCTGTCCCCAAATATCTGGAAAGGTCGAACCTATTGTTCGCTGACGATTTTCAAAAAAAGTATTGTAATAGATCGGGAAAATTAGCGAATCTGACTCTTCGGCATAATTTAGCGTCGTGTCGTAGGTATTTTTCCGTGATGTCGTATCAACACCGTCAGTAAATAGAACGACGGCTTTGCGTCCCGTTATCTTGCCGAGTTGTTTTCTCAGAGCCTCATCCACCGCAGTGTAGAGCGATGTGCCGTCACCAAAATCTGCCTTGTTGATCGCTTTATAGATCTTTTCCCGGTCGGAGGTGGCTTCAGTTCGGACCTTTACGCCGCCATTAAATTCGACAACGACAACGCTGTCCTGCGGCTCGAGCAACGCGACAAATGCCGAAGCAGCTCGACGTATCTCTTCGATACGATATGCGGTTGATGGGCTCGTATCGATCATAAGGGCGACAGTAAAGGGTTTGTCTGCGGTTCCGAAATACGCTATTTCTTGCTCTTTGCCGTCTTCAAGGATCTTAAATTCTGATTGCCGCAGTCCTGCAATATACAGGCCGTTGCGGTCAAATACTGATACAGGAATTGTGACCAGATTAGTTTCGACGCGCAGCGTGTCGCTGTCGTCCTTGCTTTCGCCTGTCGAAGGCGCGAGTATTTTCGGAGTGTCGGGCTTAACACTGCCGCCGTCACCGATGCCAGGAAAGCGGTTTTCGATACGAACAGCGCGGCTTGGCTTAGGCTTGGATTCCGAATATTGACCCGGATCGACTTGTTTGACAGCAACGGGTGTCGGCGTCGGAGTAACCTTGCGACCCGACTGAGCGGACACAACAATACCAGTCGCTAAGACCAGAAATAAAGTAATCAGGAAATATCTCATTAACCGCCTCTCCAAATACAAGTTTAATTATAGGCTTTAGATGCAGTTAATTTGCAAAAAGTAGCTGATAAATAAATTTATGCGTCATCAGTCGCCTTTCCGGGCCGCTTTCGCCAGATAAAATAAATTGGAATGCCCGTAAATGCTATCAGGTAGCCGATGCCCGAAGTCGCTCCGGCGAGGTAAGCCAGATTGAGTATCAACAAGACTGAAAGCGTCACAAAAATGAACGGCACCACTGGATATCCCCATGCCCGATATGGTCGCTCAGCGTCAGGTTTGCGGTAACGGAGAATGACCACGGCCAGCACGGCCAACGCTCCAAATACCAATTCGACCGATACAATGTATTCGAGCAGTTGCGTGTAAACATTGCCGAATACTGGAGCTCCCGTAACAGCATCGTTTGTGATCGTTCGCGGCAAAACCAGAATTGACGCCCAGACGCCTTGCGCTAATAGGGCGATCGCCGGGACATGGAATTTATTTGTTTTTGAAAGTTCAGAGAAAAACTGACGATCTTTTGCCATCGCGTAGTAAACTCGTGATCCCGCGAGGATGAGTCCGTTATTACAACCAAAAGTGGAGATCATAATTGCGACCGCCATCACGACCGCCCCTGCAGGTCCAAAAATATTTTCCATTAACGCGGTTCCGACGCGGTTTTGTGCAGCGGTTTGAATTCCCGCGAGCGGCAGCGTGACGATGTATGCGAGATTGGCGAGGATGTAGAGCGTGACTGTTATCATGCAGCCAATAAATAATGCACGTGGCAGATTGCGTTGGGGGTTTGCGACCTCGCCCGCTGTAAAAGTGACGTTGTTCCATGCCGATTGCGAAAATAACGGCCCTGTCATTGCACGACCTAAAACGAGCAAAAATGCCAATGCTCCAGCCGAAACCGCTGCCGGTTGAGCGGCTTGCAAACTCCAGCCGTTTGCCGCAGGGTGCCACCAATCTGACGTAAACGCGGCTCCGCCTGCGTTCCAGCCGACAAAAATGCCGAGGATGACAAGTCCCGCAAGAGCAGCGGCCTTGGTGAATGTAAATGTATTCTGGATGAACTTTCCGAGCCTGAGCCCGCGGGTATTGATAAGCGTCAAAAGCAATATCATGACGATCGCCGTAAGCTGCTGCGTCGAGAGACTGAATGCATAGCTGCCGACTATGACTGGCTGGATAATATAACTCGTGCCGGAAATTTGAGGAAAGATAATGCCTGAGAAATTTGCAAACGCGACGGCAACAGCGGCGATCGTACCCGTTTGAACGACGAGAAACTGCGACCAGCCGAACAGAAAACCGACACCTGGGCTGTATGCCTCGCTAAGGAAAATATACGGTCCGCCCGCACGGGGCATCATTGCTGCGACTTCGCCGAGGCAGAGGGCACCGCAGAGCGTCATTATTCCCGCCAGTATCCACGCGACGAGCAACCAGCCGGGTGAACCTACAAGCCGCGACGATTCAGCTGAGACAATAAAGATGCCGCTGCCGATCATCGACCCGACAACGATCGTAGTTGCGTCAACCAGGCTCAGCCCTCGAACGAGGCTCTTTCCGTCATCAGTGTTTGCGTTCGTCATTGCTACTCCTCACCCGTTTTCGGGCTATGCATAGCGGGTAATTGCTACGCCTTTGTTCGTGAGAGCATCGTGGACGGCTTTTGCGAATTCAAGAGCATTTCGGCCATCG
>JAYVOS010000226.1:0-1806 GCA_043757775.1 Chloracidobacterium sp.
CATTTGACATCAGATAAACTGAGTCCAGCTTATTGTTTTCGTAGAATGCACGGACGATCTGCGGCAGGTCCTTTCGCGTAAAAGGTTCACCACCCGCGAGCACAAGTACGCCAAGATTGCCTCCAAGCGTTTCTGAGATCTTTGCGATCTCGTCGGTCTTCATTTGCAGTTTTTTACGCGGCCTATCATCCAGTTCCTCAGTAAAAAAGCAGTGAGTGCAGCGCATGTCGCAGACGCTTGTCACCAATATATTCAAAAACACAGGCGAGATCGGTCGTCCGACCAAAATGCTTGCGTATCTCTTAAAGATCTCTTTTGTTGCAAAATCCATTATCTTTTCCTGTTACTTATTGCCTTAGCCGCATTAAGCGTAAGAACAATTGTTATCTTTCAATGTAACTTATTTGAGTCTTTTACGGCAACAACCGCTTTCCAACTCCTACCATCTCCACAGCTACTTAGATGCCGAAATTTGATGCAGGTTCCTATCTATTTATCATAGGTAGTCAGGCGTTGTGATAAAATCTGTTCAAATAGGTTCGATGGAGGCCTCGCGGTATGCTCTGCGTACTTAATAACTCGGTCTTGGCAATACATACCGACAGGAAATAAAGTTTAGAGTTACATGTTTCGTCGTATTTATCTTGATAATAGTGCAACCACGCCAGTCGATCCTTTGGTCGTTGAGGCGATGCTACCGTATTTGATGGGCAAATACGGAAACGCGTCAAGCATTCATTTTTTCGGTCAGGAAGCCCGTGCCGCCATCGACAAAGCCCGTCATCATGTCGCAGCTCTGATAAATGCACGTCCAAATGAGGTCATATTCACTTCAGGTGGCACCGAGTCTAATAATCTCGCGATCCGCGGACTTATCGAATCGAATAATAAATACGGCAGGCACATAATCACATCCGCGATCGAGCATTCTGCCGTGCTTAACGTCTGCCAAGATCTCGAAAAGCAGGGATATACCGTCACTTATCTGCCCGTGTATGAAAACGGCATTATTAGAACTGATGATCTAAGAGCTGCGGTAAAAGAAGATACGATCCTACTCTCAGTAATGACTGCAAATAATGAGATCGGCACGATCCAGCCGGTGGGTGAGATCGGGCGTCTTGTAAAAGAGCTGCGTGCTGACGGCAAAAAGATCTGGTTTCATACCGATGCAGTGCAAGCCGCAGGGAAAATGTCGCTCGATGTCGAAGATATAGGCTGCGATCTTTTGTCTATTTCAGCCCATAAAATATACGCACCGAAAGGTGTTGGAGCTTTGTACGTTCGCCGAGGCGTGCGGCTGCATTCGCAAAATATCGGTGGCCATCAGGAACGTGAGCTTCGAGGCGGCACGGAGTCCGTGCCCAACATAGTCGCTTTTGGTAAAGCCGCAGAAATGGCACAGCAAGATCTGGCCAATGCCTCAAAATCGTTGAAAGCGATGCGCGACGAATTTGAAAACAAGGTTGGCGAGGCGATTCCCGATATTGTTTTCAATGGCGAACGCGAACAACGCCTTCCTAATATCTCAAACATATCTTTTCGAGCTATCGAGGGCGAGGGACTCTTGATCAATCTCGATATGCAGGGCGTTGCCGTTTCGACCGGTTCTGCCTGCTCGTCCGGATCGCTCGAACCGTCTCCAGTCATCCGAGCCCTCGGCCGCGATGACGAACTTGCTCGCGGTGCCATCCGCTTTAGTTTTGGCCGTTACAATATTGCTCAAGACATCGAGCAAGTGCTAAACATCCTCCCCGCTGCCGTCGAAAATCTCCGAAGTTTGTCGCCTTTGCATTGAAAATAAAA
>JAYVOS010000227.1:0-6558 GCA_043757775.1 Chloracidobacterium sp.
GATTGGCAATGTTGAAAGCAATGAGCCTCAAAGCCAAGGCAATGCAAAAGAGTGGGCAAGGGCGAGAAGCGATCCATATGGTAAAGCAAATATTGAGCAACCCACATAATCAAAATAATGACGCTCCATGGGTATTACTCGCTACTCTTTTTGAAATGGAAGGCCTTTTGGATCAGTCGCTTGCATCTCTTAAGAAGGCAAAGTTACTCTTAACGAATCGGGATTACATCGATCAAGAGAATGTAGACTATTTGGAAGGAAAGATGCGGCAGATTAGTCAACAAATCGACGGTCATACTTGAGGATCTTTAATTCATGAATACCCAATACTTTCGTCGATTTACTCTTGCGAGTTTGATCGTTGGGGTTTTTTGCTGTGGTGTCTCGGCGCAGAAAAAGACCATTGTCCTCGTTCGCCACGCTGAAAAGAGTGCGACGAGTGATGCAACGGACATGGCAAAGGGCGATCCTGAGCTTTCGCTTGAGGGCCGCGAGCGGGCCGAGCGTCTAGCGAAAGCGGTAAAAAAATACAAGCCGGATGTGATCTATTCGACCGACTATAAACGAACAAAACAAACCGCCGAGCCTATCGCAAAGCTTCGCGGCAAAGAGATTCAGACCTACGACCCTGCAAAGCAGGCCGATCTAATACCGCTTATGCTTAACGGTAAGCCAAAACACTACCTGATCGTCGGCCACAGCAACACGACGCCTGCATTAGGCAATCTGCTGTTAAAAAAAGAGGTCTTCAAACAGTTACCCGACAGCGAATACGGTGTATTTTGGGTGATAAAAACTAAAAAAGGAGTAGTTACAAAGGTAGAAATTTATACTTATTAACCAGACAAATATGAATATTCCCAAAGGTCACCAAGCCGTAATGCCGTATCTAATGATGGAAGACGCGGCCGGATTCATAGAATTTATCAAGATAGTTTTCGGTGCAGAGATGACACATCAGGACGTTCGCGGTGACATCGTCGGTCATTGCGAGGCTAATATTAATGGTTCGACGATAATGTTTTCGCAGAGCCGCGACGATTGGGAACCGGCGACGGTGAATATGTTTGTCTATGTAGATGACGCTGATGGGGTGTACAAAAAAGCTGTCGACGCAGGGTCTGAAACCGTAATGCCGCCAGCTGATCAGGAATATGGCCGCAGCTGCGGTGTTACTGATCCGTTTGGCAATGTGTGGTGGATCACGTCGATCGTTTAGCTATTTTTTAGGTGCAGTTTTAGCAAAATAGCCTTGGCGGTGCGTGACCTTAACCTTGTCGTTTTTCAATTGCGGATTGGTCAGCTCGATCTCGATCTTGCGATACGCACCATCGCGGTTTTGATTTGACGGCTCGTAAGCTATCAGATATTGCGAACGCATCTCATCCTGTATCTGCTGAAATGCCTCGCGAAGCTCGCGCTCATCTTTGGGAAAATACGCCCGACCACCCGTGCGCTCGGAGATCTTATTGAGCGAACTGCGATCGACACCGCTGTAAAAATTATCGCCGATCCCAACTGAATATATGATCGCTTCGGAGCGAAGCGCCGCTTGCACAGCATCATCGAGCTTTTTCTTACCAAACGTATTGACGCCGTCGGTCAAAAGGATGATCGCACGCCGCGTCTTTTCCGGAGCAGGGCCGAGTATCTCATCGGACGTTACCCAAATAGCATCCCAGATAGCCGTCGAACCGGTAATAGCCTGATTATCACCCGAGATCGGCGGAGTTCCCGTATATACACCGCCGCCGACATAACCCGATGGCGGCCTAAACCGAACGGAGTCCACTGAGCGACGAAGCCGCGTCAGATTGTTGGTCATTCCCTGTTCGAGAGTCGCTTCGCCGGTAAAAGTAATGACGCAAACCTCGTCTTTCGCAGGTCTGACGACCGTTTCTAAAAATGAGATCGCCGCCGATTTTTCCTCAGGCAGCGTGCGTTCCTGCGAGGCACTGGTATCTATCAATATCGCAAGGCTCAGCGGCAGATCGACCTGCCGCGAAAACGAAACCATCTCCTGCTGTTTACCGTCTTCGAGCAGCCGCACATCCTGCTGTTTGAGATCGGTCAGCAAACGTCGATTGCGGTCCTGCGCAGTAAACAGAACATTTACAACCTCTGTATCGACCTTGATGATCTCGCCGTCCGGCGTCGGAGTTGGTGTCGCTGACGGAGTTTTCGAGACTGGGTTTGGCGGTGTCTGCTGGGCACTGGCAAACGAAAATCCTATCAGCCAGATCATAAAGATCGCCGCTACAAATGCTGCCAATATCTTGTTTTTTGTCTGTCTCAAGCTCATCCTACTTCAACGTATCTTTGATCGCACGATATTTTGCTTTGCTTCGGATAAAGTATTTATCCGTCTTTTCTTTGTCGGTAAACCTGACTTCGATCTTGCGGTCACGCCCATCGTAATTCTGATTTGCCGGCTTATAGGTAATGATGTATTGCCCTTTTAGTTCGTCCGATATCTTTTTGAACGCCCGCTCCAGAGCCAACATATCTCCCGTAAAAAAGGCCTGACCACCAGTTTGATCGCAGAGTTTTGTTAGCAGTTTATCGCCCTCGTCCTTTACAGTGCCGCCCTCGACTCCTGGCACCGATCCAAGAAAGCCTCCCTTTGTTGAGATGGCAAAAATAGTCGTTTCAGTTCGCTGAGCAATATCTATAGCATCTACCAGTTCAGCACGGCTAAACGTATCGTCGCCATCCGTTATCAGCACGATCACACGTCGGCCTGGGACAGAACGCAATTTTTCATCCGAAAACTGCCAAATGGCGTCAAAAAGAGCGGTCTGCGACCCCGTTTTTTTGATCTTGTCGATCTTTTTTTGCAGCTCGTCCAGTTTATCCGTAAAGTCCTGAACGAGATTGATCTCGTTATCAAAAGTCATAAACGCCGCTTTGTCTTTGCGGAGCCTAATAACTGTGTGCAGAAAATTCATTGCGGCTTCTTTCGAAAATGCGATCTTACCCGCAGTCGAAGGTGACGTATCCATCAGGACGCCGACATAAACAACCGGATTGGTCTTTTCATCCGAAAAGAATGTGACCTCTTGCTGAACACCATCTTCAAACACCAAAAAATCATTCCGATTGAGCCCCGGAACGAGGTCTTTTTTCTTATCATCCGTTGTCACGGTAACGGGTAGCCGAACCTCAAATACTTTGGTCGGCCCTGTGTCATCTCCCGGAGTCGGCGACGGTGTCGGTTTCTGCGCTAAAGCAGTCACCGCCAAAGCGAATGTAATAACAAACAAAAATAAACAATATTTCTTCATAAACGACAAATTTGAGTAGAAAAAACGACGCACTCTTTCGATGCCGAGAGACTGTCGGTTGTTGCCTAAATGTAATCGGAAGTATAGCAAAAATCAACGCTTCCCACATCGTCCGTGTCAAAACGCATGTTGCCACATTGCGTGTCGCGATGTCATACGTAAGAATTGTTTAGAGCAATCGCACCGTATGGATCCAAACATTTTCAGAGAATACGATATTCGCGGCATTGTCGGCCAGCATTTGACCGTTGAGACGGTTAGTATATTAGGCCGCGCCATCGGTACGTTTCTCCGGCAAAACGGTGCCAAGCGTATCGCCATCGGCTACGATGCACGTGTAAGCTCGCCTCAATTTTGCGAATTGCTTACGGCCGGGTTTAACGAAACCGGACTCGATGTCATTTTGATAGGAATGGTCCCAACGCCGGTTTTGTATCACACGGTTTATACAAAAGCTGTCGATGGCGGCGTGATGATCACCGGTTCACACAACCCGCCGGATCATAATGGTTTCAAAATATGTCTCGGCAAAGCCGCTCTTTTTGGTTCGCAAATACAGGAAATAAAGGGCATAGCTCTTGCAGGTGGTTTCTCAAGCGGCACTGGTTCAGTCGAAAAGATCGAGGTGCTTAAGGATTATTGCAGCGACATCATCTCGCGGATCGACCTCGGTTCGCGAAAGTTAAAAATTGTCATCGATGCCGGTAACGGCATGGGCGGCGTTACCGCCGTTCCTGTTTATCGCGAATTGGGGATCGAGATGATCGAGCTTTTTACCGAGCCTGATTCGAGCTTTCCAAATCACCACCCGGACCCGACGGTCGCCGAAAATCTCGAAGACCTAATAAGAGCGGTTCGTGAAAACAAAGCAGATCTTGGCATCGCGTTTGACGGTGACGCCGACCGCATCGGAGTCGTGGATGAGACCGGACGAATAATGTGGGGCGACGAACTGATGGTTTTATTTTCAAGGTCGGTGCTTGCAGAGCATCCCGGAGCAACCATTATCGCCGAGGCAAAATGCTCGCAAACACTCTTTGACGACATTGAAAAACACGGCGGCGTGCCGCTGATGTGGAAAGCCGGACACTCGATAATCAAGGCAAAGTTGAAAGAGACCGGTGCCGCCCTCGCCGGTGAAATGAGTGGGCACATCTTTTTCAACGACCGTTTTTACGGCTTTGACGATGCAACCTACGCGGGTGCGAGACTTTTGGAGATCCTCACAAAAACCGACAAGCCTCTCTCCGCATTACTCACTGATCTGCCAAAAACTTTCTCAACACCCGAGCTTCGCATTGATTGCTCCGACGACACAAAATTTGCCATCGTTCAAAAGATCGCCGACCACTTTTCCCGCGACCACGAGGTCATCACCATCGACGGCGCACGGATCGTGTTCGAACACGGCTGGGGCATCGTCCGGGCGTCAAATACACAGGCGATCTTGGTATTAAGATTTGAGGCGGATTCAACGCAGCAGTTGGAAATGATCAGGAACGAGGTGGAGGCTAAGGTTGATGAATTCATTAACCTTCAAAACAGCTAATGGAGAAAACCCGAGATCGCGTTTGCGATCCGGGCTTCGTTGTCGAAAGAGTTTAATACAGGAACCTCTTCTCTTAGCGTTTGTTCCATTACACCGGTAAGGAACATTCCCTCTTGTTTCAGCATTACAAAATAACTTTCGCTTTCGTCATTCTCTTGCGTTTTTACATACGCACCAGTGAACTGGCTCAATGAACCATCGATCACTTCTTTACGGTAAATGAACTGCCGCACGAATCTATAGCTATCAGTCGTCTTATCAAAATAATAGACCTCGCGGATCGTCCCCTTGAACGAAAGAGCAAGACACCCAACCGCAAATAAACCCATTGCCCAGAATCCAAACGAATCAGAAATTCCGATCTTGAAGAAAAAGAGAACAAATAGAGAGACGAATCCCACGAAACCCGCCACTGCCAAAAACATCAAGAACGTAGGCCTGTAGTCAATTATCGTCAGTGATTCGGGGCGGCGAATTATCCAAAGCGGAGTGATGAATCCGAACTTCTCCCAAAACATCTCCCCTAGACGGTCAAATGGTGAATAGCTATCATGATCTCCAGACATTTTCCAAATATACACCAATTAGCTTTCATTCACCTTCAGCACAGCCAGAAACGCCTCCTGCGGGATCTCGACGCGGCCTACTTTTTTCATACGCTTTTTGCCTTCTTTTTGCTTTTCGAGCAGTTTGCGTTTGCGTGAGATGTCGCCGCCGTAGCATTTGGCGATGACGTTTTTGCCCATTGCTTTGACAGTTTCGCGGGCAATGACCTTGTTGCCGATGGCGGCCTGGATCGCAACCTCAAACATTTGCCGCGGGATGAGTTCTTTCATCTTGGCGGTCAAAATGCGGCCTTTAGATGTGGCAGTGTCGGCGTGGAGAATTAGCGAGAGTGCATCGACCGGCTCGCCGGAAACGAGTACATCGAGCTTGACTAGCTTGCTCGCCTGATAGCCGGACATATGATAGTCGAGCGATGCATAGCCCTTGGAAACTGATTTCAAGCGGTCGTAAAAATCGAGCACGATCTCGTTTAATGGCAGCTCATAAACGAGCATCACGCGGTCGGTCGTGATGTATTCAAACTTTTTCTGCACGCCGCGTTTTTCATCGAGCAGCGGCAGGATACCGCCGAGAAATGCGTCGTTGGTCAGGATCGTCGCTTCGATAAACGGCTCTTCTATCTTAACGATGCTTCCCGTATCCGGCATTTTCGAAGGGCTGTCGATCTCCGTGACCTGGCCGTCGGTCGTCGTCACACGATACCGCACGCCGGGAGCGGTTGTGATGAGCTCAAGTTTAAATTCCCGTTCGAGCCGCTCCTGGATTATCTCCATATGGAGCAGTCCGAGAAAGCCGCAACGAAAGCCGAAACCTAGTGCCGTCGATGATTCCGGTTCGTAAAAGAACGAAGCATCGTTGAGCCGCAGCTTGTCCATCGCATCGCGAAGGTCCTCGTACTGTGCCGAATCGATCGGATACATTCCCGCAAAAACCATCGGCATTACTTCCTGAAAACCCGGCAGCGGTTCGCTAACCGGCCGTGCGGCGTCCGTAACCGTGTCGCCGATCTCAACATCGGCGACCGTTTTTATGGAGGCTGTCAAAAATCCGACTTCTCCCGGCCCGAGTTCATTTATCAAGGTCGGAAGCGGGCGGTTAACGCCGACTGTCTCGACCAGATATTCGCGGCCTGTATTGAAAAACCGGAGCTTCATTCCT
>JAYVOS010000228.1:0-6516 GCA_043757775.1 Chloracidobacterium sp.
GCTCGCATTGGCTGCCGCCCGTGAAGCTGTGGCAGACGCAGGTATTGACACAAGAGAGATGTCTCTCGACGAGAGACGGTCGATAGGTGTCCAGATAGGAACTGGCGGCGGCGGGCTGGCGTTCACCGAAAAGCAATATTCATATTGGTATATTGGCCCTACAACGCAGGCGAGTGTATATACGATCCCATCATCGACACACGGCGGGTTGTCGTCGGAGATCTCAATGGCATTGGGGTTGCGAGGACTTTCACACGTTGTTTCCACCGGCTGCACAAGCTCGACCGATGCGATATTTTATGCTGCTCAACATATAGCACTCGGGCGCCAGGATACGATGATCGCGGGCGGAGTTGATTCTCCGATAGCTCCGGGAATAATGGCCGGATTTAATTTAATGACGGTCGTTACCCGCGATTGGAACGACGAACCGCATCGTGCATCGCGGCCTTTTGCAACAGGGCGTTCTGGTATTGTCGCGGCCGAAGGTTCCTGGATCTTTGTTCTCGAAGACCTAGAGGGTGCATTGAAACGCGGTGCCCGGATCTATGCTGAAATATCTGGGTACGGAGCGACCTGCGACGCGTATCATCGCGTCAGGCTGGATGATTCCGGCATCGAACCCGCGAGGGCGATGTCGCTCGCTCTCGAAGACGCAAATGTAATACCCGAACAGGTCGATTATGTAAACCTCCACGGAACATCGACCATTCTGAACGATAGGATCGAGACAACGGCGGTAAAAATAGCTCTTGGCGATTACGCTTATGAGACACCGATGTCTGCCACAAAATCCCAGGTTGGCCACCCGCAAGGGGCAAGCGGAGCCGCAGGCATCTCGGCTGCTCTGTGTGCGATTACGACCGGCGTGATACCGCCCACTATCAATCTTGACGAGCCTGATCCGGAATGCGATCTCGATTACGTGCCAAATGTCGCGAGAAAAGCGGAGGTCAATGTCGCCCTGTGTAACTGCATCGGCTTTGGCTCGAAAAACAGTGCGTTGGTGCTGGAGCGTTATGTTTGAACGCTTTGCAACACGAAGCCGCGAACTCGAACGGCTCGACACAGGCGATTATACGCCGCAGGAATACGCCCGCTGGCAAAACGAGATGCGTGTCATTCATCGACTTTTTGGCGAATTGCGGGCACTCAAAAAAACGCTCGTGAGTGATATCCTGGGCAGCCATGACGAGAGCATTTCGGTGCTTGATGTAGGAGCAGGTTCCGGTGAGTTGCTGAGATTGTTGAGAAAAGAGATTGTCGGAAAGAATGTATTTCTAGCAGGCCTCGAACTCAATGCTGATGCGGCCTCGTCGATCAAAAAACTTGGGGCTGATTCTCTCCAGGCCGACGCGATGAGGCTGCCGTTCGGTGATGACAGCTTTGACTATGTCTATTGTTCATTATTTTTACATCATCTTGACGATGAGCCTGCAATCAAGATGTTGCGTGAAATGAGCCGTGTCGCTCGAAAAAAGATATTAGTCGTCGATCTTAACCGCAGCCCGATACCGTATTACTTTTATAAGTTCGTCGGCAGACTGTTTTTGCAGCGATTTACGGTTGAGGATGGGGCATTGTCGATATTGAGGGCGAGGCAACCTCAGGAATTGATTGATCTTGCGACAAGTGCAGGTCTAAAAGACGCAACTGTTACTAAATCTAAAGCGAACCGATTAGTTTTATCCTGTCAGAACCGGGAGCGGTAGCGACTGGGTTTTGGTGAAATGATGAGCGAATCTAACAAACACTATGATGTATGTATCGTCGGAGCCGGACCTGCGGGTTCGGCGACTGCGATCAGGATTGCAGACGCGGGCTTCAAGGTCTTATTGGTTGAGCAAAAAAAGTTTCCGCGTCAAAAACTGTGTGGCGAATTTATCTCACCCGAATGTCTTATTCATTTTGACGAACTCGGCGTCTTGACCGAAATGACCACTGCGGGGGGCATCGATCTTCGCGAAACCGTTTTCTATGCCCGAAGCGGCAAAAGCATTGCGGTTGAGAGTGAATGGTTCGGGTCGAGCGGGTCGCTTGCACTTGGCCTGAGCCGTGCTGAGATGGATGAGAGGCTGTTACAGCGTGCATGCGAAGTTAGTGTTGAGATTCGCGAGGAAACGTCTGCATCAGGTCTGTTATTTGAATCTGATCGCGTCGCCGGTGTTAGACTAAAGAACAAGGAAGGTGAGGAATCATCAGTATTTTCAAACATCACCATCGACGCTACAGGCCGAACACGGTCTCTTGCACGCCGTTTAGAAAGTTCTACTAAACCACGAAAGCGTGCTAGCCACGTTGCTTTCAAAGCGCATCTCCGAGGGGCGAATATCGCTGCCGCAACCTGCGAGATATTTGCGTATCGTGGCGGTTACGGCGGATGCAATCGCGTTGAGAACGATCTCTATAATCTTTGCTTCATTGCTTCGGCACAAGACACTCGTGCAAATGAGAACGATGCGGAACGCGTAATGCGAGAGGTTGTCTTCGCCAATAAACGTGCCGCTGTAACGATGAAAGACGCGACAGTTGTCAGTGAATGGCTCGCGGTTCCGATAGAAAGATTTGGCCGGGGCGAACTCGTTCCTGCGGATGGTTTATTGACAGTCGGAGACTCGGCGGCGTTTATCGATCCGTTTACCGGCAGCGGCATTTTGCTCGCGCTTGAGAGTGCAAAGATCGCGGCCAAAACGATTGCTAATAACTTTACTGAAACCATTGATTTTCAGGCATTGGCAGAGGAATACCGCCAAAATTACGCTGCAGCGTTCAACTCACGTTTGCGAGTTTGTTCGATGCTGCGACAAGCTGCGTTTGTGCCGTTTTTGGCGGACGCAACGATCTCCGTGCTGAGTTTGAGCGAAGGGCTGAGGCGGCGGATCGCTAGGGCGACGCGGTTTACTGCGAAGCCCGCGTAATGTTTGACACTTCATTGGCTAGTGTCTAAAATCCTCGTTGGTTACCGAAAAAAATATGAGTGATAGCGGAAACATTCGTGTCGGCATTGAGATCTGCACCTCTGCATTGAGGGCGGCTGCTGTCGATGGCTCTAATAATCTTTCAGTGACGCGAACAGTGCCTTTTGACGGTGATGCGGCACCGCTGCAGCAACTTGCCGATCTTATCGAGGGCCTTAAAAATGAAGTCGGTAATTTCGAGCGTATCGGCATTGCCGTGCCGGGACTTGTCGAACGCGGCACGAACAGAGTAGCTTTTTCGACGCATATTCCCGAACACTCTAATATTGATCTCCTAAAAGACATACAGTCTGCCTCAGGTCTGGCTGTTTCTATAGAAAACGATGCAAACGCAGCAGCTTATGGCGAGTTTGTGCTTGGTGCGGCCCGCGACAGCGACAATTTTTTCTATGCGACGCTTGGCGAGGGCATCGGTGGTGCGTTTATTATCGACGGCGAGATATGGCGAGGGACATCGGGATTTGCGGGCGAATTTGGATACGTAACTATAAATTCCGAAGGGATGCGTCTCGAGGAGGTTGCCTCGACGGCAAACCTCGTCAGACGTACGCGAGAGCGTTTTCATCAAGACAGCACGTCGTCGTTAAGCAGCCTGGAGGAAGAGGCGATCACACTCACGACAATTATTGCGGCAGCTGGACAAAATGATGATTTTGCACAGATGATGCTCGAACGCACAGGCGTTTATGTCGGAACTGCAATTGCCAGCGTGATCAACTTGTTAAATCTCGACCGGATCGTTGTCGGCGGCGAGATAATGCAGGCAAAACAGCTTGTCCTGGACGCGATCATTGAGCGAGCGAGGGAATTGTCGTTCGCGCCGTCATTTGCCGCCGTCAGCATCGTCGAGGGCGAATTAGGCGAATACGCCGCTGCTGTTGGAGCTGCCTTACTAACTGAGGCAGTCAGATAATAAGTAATAATCTAAAATATTTATTCGACTTATTACCTATACTTATTTGATATTAGGTTGCATCGTCGGACGGTGTTTTAGTATTTTCCTACTAGTGCAATTTGCGGATTTTGTAAGTTTTAGTAAAATCGGAACAGTTTTACGGTTCGCAATTTTTTACATCCTGAGTTAGTTAGCCCTTTTTTATGTTTCGCACATGGAAATATAAGGATCGGCGAAATTTAATTTTTGTAGATCGTCGTCCGCGAGAAGACTAAAAAATGGCACAATTCTTTAATAAAAGTGCAAATAACATCGCCAGGATCAGTATGGTCGCAGCGGCAGTATTGGCGGCGCTTGGGGGCTTTGCTTTCACGCAATTTTCGCGTTCTTCATATTTGACCGGGCAGTATCAGGAAAAGCAGCAGCCGGTTCAGTTTAGCCATAAGCACCATGTCGGTGATGACGGCATCGATTGCCGTTATTGTCACCAAACTGTCGAAACGACTGCTTCAGCGGGTATGCCATCAACGCAGACATGTATGAATTGTCACAGTCAGCTCTGGGCAGACAGCCCATATCTCGAACCCGTCAGAGCAAGCTACCGCGATAACAAGCCCATCGAATGGGAAAAAGTTCACGACCTTCCGGAATACACATATTTTAACCATAGTATTCACGTAGCTAAGGGCGTGGGCTGTTCGACCTGCCACGGTGCGATCGACAATATGCCGGCTGTTTTTCAGCAAAACACACTTCAAATGGAATGGTGCCTCGCATGTCACCGTGCTCCTGAGAAATTTATCCGTCCGAAAAAAGAGATATTTAATATGAAGTGGCAAGATGGAGACCTTGACACTGCGGAGCGAGACAAATTAAAAGTCGATCTAAAAATTAGAAGTAAAGAGATGATGTTGAGCTGCTCGACCTGTCATCGCTAAAGCATATTTTAATAGGAACCTGAACAATAATGGCTAGCTCAGACAGCACAAAAAACTTTGCCTCACTTCGCGATAGCGTCTTATCGCAGAGCGGAAAGGAATATTGGCGAAGTGTTGAGGAATTTGTTGACGCTCCCGAATTCGAGGAATTTATTGCCCGTGAATATCCGCACGAGATAGAGGAGTGGGACAACAGCCTCAGCCGCCGTAATTTTGTAAAGGTTATGGGAGCCTCGCTTGCTCTCGCCGGACTCAGCGGATGTGTGATTCAGCCGCCCGAAAAGATTGTCCCTTACGTCAAATCCCCTATCGGAATGTTGCCGGGTAAGCCAAATTTCTTTGCGACCGCGATGTCGATCGGCGGCGTCGCGACGGGTCTCTTAGCCAAGTCCTTTGAGGGGCGTCCCGTTAAGGTTGAAGGTAATCCTGATCACCCCGGCAGTCGCGGAGCGACCGACGTTCTCGCTCAAGCTTCGATTTTGGGGATGTATGACCCCGACCGTTCGCAGGAAACTACGTATCGAGGAAGCTCGAAAACGTGGGAATCCTTTATGACGGAGTTTCGTGCTGCTATCGAAGAAAACCGCAAAGACGGCGGTGCCGGTGTCCGATTTTTGACCGAAACGGTCACTTCGCCCACGCTCATCGACCAATTTAACAAGGTCAAGGCTGAGTTGCCCAATTCGAAATGGGTCCAATACGAGCCGGTCAATCAGGACAATGTGCTTGCAGGAGCGAAACTTGCATTTGGCTCGCCCGTTCAGACGATCTACAAATTTGATAAAGCTGAGCGCATCTTGTCGCTAGACGCTGATATTTTCTCAGGCTTTAATGTCGCCTACATCAAGGATTTTGGTAAGAGCCGTGCATTTAACGAGGAAAAGAAAGAGATCAGCCGTCTCTATTCGGTCGAAACGACTATCAGCCTGACCGGTGCAAAAGCCGATCACCGCATCGCCGTCAAACCGAGCCAGATGGGCGAGGTTGCCAAAGCGATAGCCAAGGCAATTGGCGTTGCTGGAGCTACGTCGAGCTATACAGAAAATGCTGCCTGGATAGCTGCGATGGCGAAAGATCTGACCGCAGCCAAAGGCAAATCGATCGTTGTCGCAGGCGATAATCAGTCGCCGATGGTCCACGCACTCGCTCATGCGATGAATGCAGCTCTTGGAAACGTCGGCCAGACCGTTTCTTACATCGATCCGCTGACACCGAATACTGACAAGACGCAGATCGAGCAGTTCAAAGATCTGATCGGCGATATCGACGGCGGACGTGTCAAAATGCTGATTATTTTGGGCGGAAATCCTGTTTACAATTCACCTGCAGACTTCAAATTGAACGAAGAGCGGATGAACAAGATCGCACTGCGTGTGCATCACGGTCTTTATGCCGACGAGACGGCGCAATATTGCCATTGGCACGTTTCGGACAAGCATTATCTCGAGGGCTGGAGCGATGCTCGTGCCTTTGACGGAACGGTTTCGATTGTTCAGCCGCTGATCGTACCGCTTTACGACGGCAAAAATGTTCATGAAGTCGTTCAGCTGATTTCTAGGGAAAATTTCGACAAAAAGGACTACGACATCGTCAAAGAATACTGGCAAAAGACGGATATCAAGCCCGCTGCTGCAGTCACTCCGACGAAAGAAGCGGTAAAAGAAGGTGAACCGAAAGTCGAGGAACCGAAAACAGACGCGAGAGT
>JAYVOS010000229.1:0-6502 GCA_043757775.1 Chloracidobacterium sp.
CGTTATAATATAACCAACATCGTTATCAAGCCATTTCTTATAGGTCTCCTTAAGTTCTGACTTCACATTTCTAGCAGCCGACGGCTTTGCCATCGCACCGCCCTCACCCCGACCGGTTGCCATTACGCCATCGACAGTGACTGATTCCATTGCCATCGGTGCCGGTGGCGGTCGTTTTAAATCCTCCGGATTGCCAAGCAAAATATCCTTACGCAAATGATAATCAGTAACACCAGTCCCGCGTCCAGTGTAGAACGTTTCCATCGGATCACCGATCACATAACGTGAGAGAGCGAGCACACTTTCATCGACAACCACAATGGCGACCTCGCTATTCGCAACGGGCTCACCGCGATAGTCCTTGACCTGAACATCGACCTTCGTCTCACCGCCGGGGGCAAGTGTCTTATCCTGAGGCTCGGCTGATACCGTCAGCTTTCGCGTTGCTGTCGAGATCGCAAGATTGATATTGCCTGTCGCGAACGCCGGACGTTTGGCGATTTTAGGATCTACCTCGCCTTTATCGTTCATCCGCGACTCGGCTCCGACCAGATCGACTTGAGCCGTGATGTTAGGCAGATATTTTTCGTCAAGAGGAATCTTGAGCGTCATTGACGAGTCTTTCATCGTAAACCGCTCTGTCTTTACGATACCGTCGCGGCGAAGCGTCAGAACGCCTTCAGCCGGCGTGAATGGCGATATGACGAGCAACTCGGCTACATCACCAGGAGCATAATCCTTTTTGCTCGGGATGATCTGCACTTCTTCCTGCTCGACGCTGCGTTTCGGAGGCGTTTTTCCGCCCGGAACCCAGACTGTCATTTCGCTCGAGTTAAAATGCTCTCTGTCGTCCATCACTGTCGCTGTGATCGTATATTGTCCGCCTTGCTTAGCGACAAACGAACAATTTTGCCCTTTGTCCTTCGATTTGACTGTGCAGGTCTGTTCGTCGATAGTCTCTTCTTTCCAAGCTCCCTTGTCATAATTCCAATCTTTGAGGACTGCTTTGATCTCGGCGTCTTTGCCTGCGACAAGATTGCCGTCGACGTCGGAAACAATTGACTCGACATCGATCTTTTCACCCTTTTGAACGAACGTTCGAGGCGTTTTGATACCTACATACAGCGACGCCGGATGCACAAGCAGAGAGGTCGAGCTAGACCACGTCTGCCGATTAACATCCATTACCGAAGCTGAAGCTGAGATCGTATATGGCCGCGCCGGATTGACCGACTCAAAATCCACTTTCAGCAGATGTTTACCGCTCGCGTCGGTCACCCCCTTGAACGATTGCGATGTGCTGTTTGCATATCCGCGTCCTCCGCTAAACTCGCCGTAATCGTAAACCCTCCACCAAGGCGTCCACGTTCCAAACGTGTAGTCGCCCCGGTTTGGCGGTGTGTAATTTGTCGGGGTCGCCGTCACTGTCCAGTTAGCGTCGGCATTAGCGAGTCCGCCGCCCGCGTAGTATTTCGCCTCGACCGACAGGTCAGCCTTACCGCCGACAAAGAACGGTGCTTCGGATTCGACCTTGGTAGTGACCTCAAATTCCGGCCGGCGGAATTCCTGTACTTGGAATTGATGGCTGTAAGTCGAACTTGCGATGTTGCTGCTGGTTGAAAGATCGATACGCGAATAGCCGAGGTTGGCGTTGTCGGGCAGCGTGAATTTGAAATCGAACGCACCAAATGCGTTGAGATTTCCGGTTCCTTTGGCGATCTCGTTGTTGCTTGCGTCTTTGACCGAATACGTCAGGCCGTGTGCCGCATCGCCGAGAGCCTCGACATCACCGAGCTTTCCGGCCGTGATCTTGCGGATGTAACCCTTGACGGCTACTACCTCTTTCGGCTTATACATTTTGCGGTCATCGAAAACGAACCACCGCAGCGAATCGACCTCGGTTTTCTTATACCAATTGCCATTATCCTGCCAATAATACTCTGTATTTTCAGGGAGAAATGCGACATCTTTACCGCGTTTGGCGATCAGTAGATTCGGGCCCTTTTGAGAAATATTATCGGGCAAAGGCAATCGCAAAATGCCGTTTTCGCCGGTTCGATTTGTCTGGGCTTCGGCGATAGACTCGGTTGTGGAAGTCGTGCCGTCAGTGTCGATCGACTCGCTACCGGCATTAGGACCGCGTGAGTTGGTCAGCCAATCCCATAGCTGTGCGAGATAGCCTTTTTCTTCGCCGGCGTTTGGCAGTTCGCTAATTGCCTTGCCGTTAGGATAGATCGACAGATCGACGCCAGCGAGCGGTTTACCTGTCTTCATTTCCGTAGCAAATCCGATAAGCTCCGTATTATCAACAAATGCGTCCAATCCTATTTGCGTGGCCTGAACCCAGGTAACAATGCGTGTGCGGTCGTATTTATCTTTGCGAATTGTCGGCTCGATATCGACGATCACGTTGCCGTAACCGCCGTTTAGAGCTTTAGCAATATCGACTCGCGTCTCAACCATCTCGTCTTGTTTGCTTGCAACCGGCACAACGTCATCGAATACGAGCCTTCCGGGTATCGCGGGACGTTTGCCATCGTCGTAGTTCAAATGCCGAACATAGTCTTGAAACTGACGCCAATCTTTTGGTTCGACAAAATAAAGCCGAACCTTGACGGCGTTGTGATTGGTCGAATATATCGAAAACGCAGGCTTTGCGGTCGGGTCAAGCACAGCCATAAAACCGCCCTGTGCATACAGGCTTTGTTCGGCCTGACCGACCTTGATCGTCGCGGTCGCAGGCTGACCAAGCGACTGTCCAAACGTATCTGAGATCGACGGATCAATCGTGACTTTGTAAGTCGTTCTTCCCTTTTTGTAGCCCTCTATATAAACGTAATTTCCCGAAGGGTAGATCTTGAGCCCTTCGACCGCAGGCTCGATCTTGATCATTTCCTTGGTAAATTTTGCAGCGTCTATTGAGTTGTTAAATTCCAGATACCAAGACTCAAACGGTGAGCAATTCTTATTTTCACGCCAACCACAATATCCGGCAGAAAACTTCAAAGGGCTAAATGTTTGAAAGTTATAAGTCTGTGGGGTTAAGGTCGTAAGCGGCCCTTCTGCAGACGGAGTTCCCTTGCCTACCGTTACCGTGATCGCAGACGCGGCCGGCATTGCATTTGCCTCTAAACCGTAAGAGTTTACTGCACGAAATGCCAACCAACGCTTCGGCTGTGCGGCTTTCGAGTAATAAGAAATGCTCGCGTCTTTATCGATCTCAGCGTGTGTTGCAAGCCTTATTTTCAAGGGTCTGCCCTGCCCCGTAACCGTGATAGATCTAAGCACAGCTTCAGGATTGATCTCCTGATCGAATGAGATATACATCAGAGCATCGCGGCGGACGATCTGATTTTGCGGGATCATCGTCTCGACCTTTGGCGGAGGCGTCGTGAATGTCCACACGACATCTTTTTGCAAAGCTTGGCCATTCGCCGATTTCGTCCCGGCTGGAACGCGGGCGGTAAATTTCGTCGCCATCGGGAAACGCTTTGTCGTGTCAAACATCAGCGTATTTGTCCCGAGCCAATGCCAGCGTCCCTCTACCTGCGGCGTTAATTCGACCGGTGCGTATTTCGTAGCATCTTCCTGTGAAGTAACGGCGACCATCGGCTGTGAAAATGTAACGCTGAGATCCGGAGCAAGATGTATCTCACCTTCTGGTGAAAATCGAACAACTTGCAGCGTCTGACCGCTCTGATCGACATTCGGGGGCTGGCGCATCTCGTCGGACGGAAATTTAACAGGGATCTTGTTCCCGGTTTTAGGCGCAGGTAGCGAGCCGATGCGCTTTGCAAAATCGGTCTGATCGGTCGCATCGGGTTTTATTTCAGATATTCGTTTTAATAGGCCGTTGGCATCACCCTCGGTAAGCGGATCTGTCGCCGCGAGTTGCTGTTTATCACGCTTTTCGGCTCCCTCAACACCTTCGCTCAGGCGAAATTTTAACCCTGTTGGGACATCTTTCATCTTTTGTTCCATAGCCTTGCCAATTATCTGCGCATTAACAGGCACTGCTATCTGCGAGATAAAACTGATGTAAATAGTGAATAACAAAAATCCTGAAATCGCTTTTCTCATGGTGTTTTTCGATCCGTTTTATTCTGTGCGAAGCCGAAGGAAAGTTCTGTGGTCAATAATACTTCAAGCTGTCGCTGGTTACTAAATCCTTCGATGCACGAAGCATCTCATACGGTTTCTGAACGGATGAAACACTGATTTCTTGCACATTAACAATTCTGATGTCCGACCTAAGCCAATTCACTCTTTAATAATTTATTTTTCCTGTTATACTGATTGCGGAAAATGCAACTTTGCCTGTCGTGATGTCGTAAGGGATTAGGCCAACAGTTGTTTAAATACAATTTTTGAGGAGCAGGTAGATAAAATGGGAATGTGGGCGAGACTGAAAAGAGTTTTTTTTGCGAGTACTGGAGCGGCACTCGATAAGATCGAAAATCCCGAACTGGTGCTGCAGCAGACGATCCGCGATATGCGTGACCGCGTACCGGAATTGAACAATTCGGTTGCACAGGTGATGGCGACTGAACGCTTATTGTTAAAGCAGAAAGAAAATCTTTCGACTCAGGTCGTTGATCTCGATTCTAAGATCAAAGCATCGGTAAAGATGGGGCGCGACGATATTGCGACTGCATATATCGGTCAGTTGCAGCAAGCTCAAATCGATCTTGAAAGAACGGGGGCTCAAGCCGATCAGGCTCAACTTTCTTCAAAGCAGGCTCTCAAGGCCCGCGACAACTACGTTCTCAATATGAAAAAGCGCACTGCCGAGGCGATCCAGCTTATCAGTGCCGCCAAACAAGCAAAACTGCAAGAGCAGCTGGCGCAGACGATGGACACCTTCAACATCGGTGACGATTCATCGACATTCAGCGAAATGCGTGAAAAGATCGACCGCCGTGTCGCCGCCGCCGAAGCGAAGCTACAGCTGGGCTCCTCGACCGTCGATGCCCAAATGCAGGATATTGAACGCGAGGCGATGGACATCCAGCTTCAGGACAAACTGCTCGAATACAAATCGCAGATGGGTATGCTCGGAGCCGGAACGCCTGAAAGCAAGCAGATCGGCGGAGCAAAAGAAGATAGCGTTTTAGATGTTGCCAATGAAACAAGCCATTCGAACTAGGAGTAATAACGAACGCACGACGCGAAAAACGCATCTAGTTAGTCTGTATGGCTGATATAGCAAAATACCGGCAGGACATCGATAGATTTAATTCGAGTTACGCCAAAGCCGCGATCAAGGAACCGATAAATTTCTGGGGCCTCGCCGGTTTTGCCGTGGCCGCCGCATACACCGGCAGCGTCATCCCATTGCTCATCGCATTAATATGCGAAGCCATATATATGATCGTCGTGCCAATTTTGCCTGCATATCGCCAGATGGTTAACACACGTGAAAAGCAGCGTCTGCTAAAGGCTCACGTTGCAGGTCGCGAAGCCTTGATCAAATCATTTACTCCCCGCGAACGCGAGGCCGTCGAATATCTGCGATGGCTGAAAGACAAGATTCAAGACAACTATCATAAGTTCACCGGAGCCGGTCAGCTTCCTTCCAATCTAAAAGCTCTCGACCAGCGTTGGGAGGATTTTGTCGATCTGCTCGACACCTATCGACGACGTAAACAGCATCTAAAATCAATTAACCGCACCGCCGTTCACAATCAGCTATCGCAGGCTTTTCGCGCGATGGAAAGCACTTCGGACGAAAAGACAAAGCGTATCCAGCAGACAAATGTTGAAATATTAAAACGCCGTGTCGCGTCGTTTGATGAGATCGAGCGGAGCGTAAAACTTGTCGAGGGACAGTTACAGTCGATCGAAAACTTCTTTAGCTATCTCAATGACGAGATCGTTACGATCTCAACGCCGGAAAAATTCTCACTGCTTGATTTCGAACAGCTTTCTGATTCGATCGCGATGACCAAACAGATGCTCGATGCTACAGCAGATGACGTTGGTGCTCTCGATGCATTTAACCGCGAAATGGGCAATCTCGAACTATTGCCCGGCGCGCGTTCTTAGGTCACACATCGATCATCGTCCGAGCGTGGTCCCATTCCCGCATCCAAGACATATCGAGATGCTCACTTGAAAACACTGAATAGCGATTCCAATCAAAAAATCCAGCACGGTCAGGAACGATCTTCATTTCATCATTCATAAGCCTCGCGACCTTATTATCCGGAAAAAAATTAAAGTCGGTCTTACTATGACGTTCCTGTCTCAAACGGTGAATGATTCCGGTAAATGTACTGCGATATGTGCCGACAAATGTGTTTGCCGCCCCGCAAATCAGCTGATTTAGAATCGTGACGATGTTAAAATCAGTCCATTCTAATGCGTTATATTCTTTTCTGTATTCGTCAAAGATGAGCTCGTCGATAAAGATCAGCTTGTAGCCGCTAAACATTTTCTGAAACATCGCTTTCTCTTGTAGCCCGTCTGTCGCGATGAGTATCGACATCTCGTTATCAGGAAA
>JAYVOS010000230.1:0-1780 GCA_043757775.1 Chloracidobacterium sp.
CTTCGAAGTCGGCCAAGTCGTCTTCAAATGTGGCTCCGTAGGCCGTTGCTAGCGTTTCTCTTGCTGAATCAATTGCCTCGGAGGTTGAGATCCTCGACCCATCCGATTCGTCCAATGTTGCTACTGCTTCTACAATCGCCACTTTCAATTCTTTTACTGTTGACATGATTTATTCCTTCCTTTTCTGTTTTGTAATCCGGCCACCTGCCCGTTGTGATATAAATTACGCGTGATGTAACGGCATAAAAAGGGGGTTGAATAAAATGACACAGCATTAAATTATTTAGTGCTATATGTCCGAATTAATAAATGGTTGTATCGCCTTAAGTTACGTTTGATTTTTTGAATTTCAACACTTTTCGTTGTCGGCATTTTTGTTTTGGGGTTTAAGAGGAATCGGATCGCCTCTATATCCATTCCGCCGTCCCATGCCTCGATTGTTTCCTTAACTTCCTTGTTGATATTGACTAGCTTGCCGGTTTCGGCATCGCGCCCGGCTTTCGGGCGCCCTGCTTCCTTCCGGGCAAATGCAACCGACCGAGACCACTCTAGACGTAAGAAATCCTTCCACTTAATCTCTGGCTTTTCTGCGACGGTTTGTTTGACCAGAGTTTCAAAACTTGCATATAGATTGTTCCGAATTACAAATTCCACCGATCTGTGATTGAAGTTAAAGATCATCTCTTCAAGTCCGTAGTTCTTAGTAACTTCACCCCGCTCAATTAGTCCACGTATCGTATTCGTATCTATGGCCAGATCTCGGAGGTAAACTTCGAAGGATCGGCCTCCCGTTAACTTACTCACCTCATCCGAATCCGCAGCCCTAATAAAAAGCAGTCGGTCACTGATACGGCAAAGAAAGTTCTTACCGAGTTCGATATTTGATGGTCGTGGTTGCATGTCTCTTCTCCTGTTATATCTAATAATACTTATGTGTAAAATAAGATTTGCTAATCAACAGATAAACACAAGGGCCGTAATGCTGTCAAAAGTAGGGGTTTCCCCCTAACTTAATAAGTAGTTATTATCCGTGAGCCATTGTTCAAATGTCTTGCCTGTCTTAGATGGGGTTCTCTCAAAAATACCCGCCATAGCGAAATGGTAGATTCCGTCAACATGCCTGTTAAAATCGCCCTTTCCTTTGAACACTTTTGCAAGGACTTCCTTTGTGGCTCGTAATTTGAAAGCGTCATTTATGGCTTCCGCTGCCGTGACCGGATCGCCTCCGGCTACTTCAATGAGGTTATCTGCGAATTCTAAAGCACGGTCTCTGGCTGAAAAAGATTGTTTGTTCATTGGTCAAATTCTCCTTTAGAAAAATATGTGTAAATATCCAACACTTGTCAGTTTTTTGTCATCGCCACGATTTGGGTCTGGCTGTGTCTGGTTGGGTATGGATCGGGATTGAGGCAAAAATTCCACAGCAACGGCGTTTTTCGACTACTGGACATTAGATTTGACTCGCTCCCGTTCCGTTTAGAAGCTATCAAATTACCCAATTATTACAATCAAATAACCGCCGACCTGTTACCCTAAAACAGTCTTAATTTAATCGTCCTTAATATATCTATAATGCAAAATGTTCTCTCGTTTCGGCAGGTTCGTAAAACCATAAACTGGAGAAACGTCGTGATGGTCACCTCGTTTCACCTGCTCGCGATACCTGTATTATTTACATTTAGCTGGCCTAATCTGGCTGCTCTACTGATCGGTAACTGGATCGTCGGCAGCCTCGGTGTCGGGCTCGGATGGCACAGATTACTAACGCATCGCGGATTTA
>JAYVOS010000231.1:0-1775 GCA_043757775.1 Chloracidobacterium sp.
CTGTAGTCGTCACGATGTCCGCCTTGAGATCGTCAGTCCGCTCGGGTTCAAACACTGAGCCGTGAACTAATTTGTAGTGGCCTGTATCTTTATCCCAAACGCATACGATCGGAAATATCAGGGCGTTCGAGCGTAGGGCCATCATCGCAGCACCGCTCGGCGTGCACGCGGGCATTCCGAAAAACGGCACAAAAACGCCTTCTTTCGGATGAGCGTTCACATCTGACAAAATGCCGAGAATGCCGCCCTCGCGAAGTATTTTGATCGCTCGCATTGCCGAGTTTGTTTTATTGAGCGGATTATTTCCAAACTTCGTCCTGAGGCCGTTGAGCATATCGTCTATCTTTAGGTTGTCGAGCGGCCGGGCCAGATAGCTGATCGGTTCGTAGAGAGCAGCAAAACCTAAAACGAGCATTTCCCAGTTTCCCATGTGGCCGGTCGTGAGCAAGACGCCGCGTCCATTGGTCTTATTTAGTTCATAGACAGCTTTCATCTCATCGTCGAATTCAAAGTCGATGATCTCAGCAAGCTGCTCGCGTGTGGCCTTATGAAAATGACTAAGCTCACCTAAGACCCGCCCAAGATTTTCAAACGTACCGTTCAGTATCTGCCGTCTTTCGGCTTCGGTCTTTTCGGGAAAGGCGATCGTGAGGTTAGTCATGCCTGTGCCGGTCAGGCCTTTTACAAATAGCGGCACCGATCTCATTATCCAGATGCTGATACGGATCGCAACGCGTCGCGGCAAAACGCCCATCAGGGCAAACGCAGTCCGCGCTGCCGTGTATTCTATCCAAATAATTGAGTTGCTTTTCTTAGCCATAAGCCACGGGAAGTCTAGCGTTTAACTTTAGTTGTTAAGGCGACGGATTTCAACATCGCCGGAGCGACGGTAAACCTTACAAAACTCTTACAATTACAGCCGCCGAAACCTGTTAGCCTCTTAATTGGCAGGTCATCTGCCCGCAATTATTCTCAATAAACAGGAAAGAAATACAAATGCAAAACGTCGTCGAATTTGAACCGTCCAGAGTAGGCAAATACAACTGGCACACCATATTTTTTGTTTCCGCATTTCATATTGTCGCTCTGGGGGCTTTGTTTACATTTAGCTGGCAAAATGCTTTGGTAACGTTCGTCCTCTGGTGGGTTGCCTCGAGCTGGGGCGTAGGCATCGCGTATCACCGTCTGCTGACGCATCGCGGATTTACGACATCCAAATGGATGATGCGTTTTCTAGTGACATGCGGCACGCTTGGGCTGCAATCGGGCCCGATCTCTTGGGTGACGACGCACCGTCTGCACCACGCATTTACCGACACCGACAAAGATCCGCACAGCCCGCGTTATAAGGGTTTTTGGTGGTCGCATATGGGTTGGATATTTGAGGGAACTGCACAAAATCAGCCGCAATCAGTCCGCCAGAGATATTCGCCGGACCTGATGAAAGACCCTTATCTGGTTTTCATCGACAAATATTATTACGTCTCAACGCTGATACTCGCCGCAGGACTGTTTGCTTTTGGTGGTTGGACGATGGTCGTCTGGGCGGTCTTTGCCCGCATCGTCGTGAGCTGGCATTTTACCTGGATGGTCGATTCGGTAACGCACCTTTGGGGCAGCCGCCGGTTTGACCTGCGTGACGATTCGCGAAATAACGCAATCGTCGCCGCCGTCACATGGGGCGAAGGCTGGCATAATAACCATCATGCCTTTCCGCGTTCGGCCAAGCACGGCTTTACCTGGAAAGAGTTTGACATTAACTGGTATCAGCTCTG
>JAYVOS010000232.1:0-6459 GCA_043757775.1 Chloracidobacterium sp.
TTTTAGTGGAAAAGACGAGCAACTGCGAAATTCAGAGGATCCGTATATTCATAAGTTTTTGCGAGGAAAATAAATGCCGAGATCTCAACAAAAACTGACATTTAGCGAACTTCGTGTCGGTATTTTTATGCTTGCGGCTTTGGTCGTTACTGGATTTCTTATCCTCAACTCCAGCGGTGATTTCAATCCTTTTGAAAAGAAAATGCGGCTAAAGGCGAGATTTTCGAGTGCAGACGGCTTACACAGCGGAGCTGACGTTCAACTTGCGGGTGTTTCGATCGGAAAGGTCGAAGATGTGAAATTCCTGCCCCCTGACGCTCCAAACGGTGAACGGGTAGAGTCAACGTTTTTGATCGTCAAAGAACTCGATAAAAAACCAATAACTGATCTGATACGAACGGATTCGACCGCACAACTAGTCGCGACATCTATCCTTGCCAACGATAAAATGATCAACATCGTCCCTGGAACCTCAAAGGGCAATCCGGTTGATGACAATGCCATTCTCACGTCAAGTGCCACAGCTTCCCTCAATCAGTTGACATCTACGGGTAACGATCTTCTGACTCAGATCAACAAACTTGCGGGACCCGCTAATGATATTTTAGACAAAGCAAATCGTGGTGAAGGAACGCTCGGAAGGATCGTAAATGACGAGGAACTCTACCGAAATCTCGACGGAGCCGTGAGCGAGACCAAAGCGACCATGCAGCGTCTCCAAACAACGATCGACAAGATAAATAAGGGACAAGGCAGCGCCGGAAAGCTGGTTAACGACCCGGCACTTTATGACAGCTTAAACAAAACTGTCTCGCATCTCGAATCTATTTCCTCTGACATCAAGGCGGGGCGTGGATCAGCAGGAAAATTTGTCAATGACGACGCAATGTATAACGAAACCCGCGAGGCTGTGGCCGAACTAAAAAAGGCCGTCGTCAAGATCTCCGATATCGCGGATGACGTAAAATCCGTCACCATTGATCTTAAAGACGGCAAGGGTTCCGCCGGAAAGCTATTAAAAGACGACCGACTTTATGAAGACGCTAAAAACGCTATCGAAAAATTTAACTCGATGTCTTCACGGATCGATGCCATACTTGCTGACGCTCAGTCCGGCAAAGGCACGATCGGGAAACTCGTAACCGACGAGACGCTCTACAACAGCATCAATCAGACTGCCTCGAACGTAAACCAATTTACAAGCGAAGGCACAAAACTACTCTACGATTTTCGACAAAACCCTAAGAAGTTTCTCCGCATCAAGCTCGCCTTGTTTTGATCAAACATTTATAAAATACTATCTTGCATATATACACATAAATATGTATAATATGCTCTATCTCCTAAGTTTATGCGTTTATATTGCATAAATAGTGAGTATATGCATAAGAAAGACCGACAAGACCTGATCTTAAAATTGATTAAAGACGAGCAGATCGGCAGACAGGATGTTTTGGCAAAAAAGCTGTCTATTGATGGTTTTCAGGTAACGCAGGCGAGCGTCTCGCGTGACCTCGAAGAACTCGGTATTGTAAAAGCCAATGGCTTTTATGAATTGCCTAAGACGACGGCATCGGCGATGGAATTCGGATTGAGATCGCTAGATACCGCAGGTAACAACCTGATTGTCGGAAAATGTGATTCTGGATTGGCTTCGGCGATCACCGTTCGAATAGACGCAAGTCAAATTAAAGAGATTACGGGAACGATCGCAGGCGACGACACGATATTTATAGCTGTAAAAGATGCAGCTGGCCAAGCGACTGTGGTTGCGAAAATTTGGAGATTGTTCGCTAAATAGTAGAGATATGAAAACGGTTGATATAGAGAAAATGGGATCGGCAGTGTCGAGACTTGCGCTCGGACGGTCGGTTACTGTCACGACAGACACAATAGCACCGAATATAGGTGATGTTATAGCCGTTCGGGCCCTTTCGGAAAGCGTGACTTATGGCAATCTAGAGTTGTCTTCAGGACGGCTAGCAAAGATCAACATTGGCGACACCCTGCTCGGAGCTTTGGGCAAGCGGCGGGCATTGAAAGGGTTTGTAGGTGAAGTTCCCGATTCAGTTAATATAGGCGACCGCTTGCATCTGCTCAATATGGGCGGCGTGATCGGCGTGTGCAAAGGCCATCATTCGTCGTTTTCCGATGCGATCGAGGTTGAGGTTATGGGCATTGCTGTTGACCAAGCCGGGAAAATAATAAATATTGGTGACGGCGCTCTACAGCCCGCCGAAAAACTTGATCCTACAGCACCTGTCATTATTATCGCGGGAACCTGTATGAATTCCGGTAAGACGGTTGCCGCAACCGAGATCATTAAACAGGCCGCAAACGCAGGGTTGCGGGTTGCTGCGGCAAAACTCTCGGGCATCGCCTGTCTTCGCGATACGTTTCACATGCAGGATAACGGTGCTTTTGTAACGGCGAGCTTTCTCGACTGTGGACTTCCCTCCACCGTTGATCACCCTGATCTCGCCACCGTTGCCAAGTCGATATTAAATCATCTGAACACATTTGAACCAGACCTGATCGTCGTCGAGCTCGGTGACGGCATTGTCGGCGGATATTCGGTCGATGCAGTTTTGCAAGACAATGAGATACGCAAAGCCATCACGTCATTTGTCTTCTGTGCGTCGGACTATGTCGGCGTCATCGGCGGGGCCACTGTGCTTGGCGGTTTTGGAATCGAGATCAATTTAGTGGCCGGTTCAGTTACGGACTCACAAATGGGCGAGGATTATATTACGAAACATTTCGGCTTCCCCGCCGGTAACGCAAGACGAAACGGTGCAAGGCTTTTTGAGCTGGTATATTCTCCAATTAAAAGTGAGCTTTTGGCGGCATAAATGAACGATCTATCTAATAAAATTCGTGTTGCGATATTTGGCGGCTCCGGATACGGCGGGAGCGAGCTGCTGCGTATTTTGCTACTGCATCCTAACGCCGAGATCGCTTTAGTAACGGCAAATGAACACGCCGGTAAGGCTGTCAGTGAGGTTCATAAAAATCTGCTCGGTCTAACCGATCTGCGGTTCGAACTTGCTCCCGAAAATCTTTCGACTTTAAGTGATATTGATGTTGCTTTTTTTGCTCTGCCGCACGGCCAGGCTTTGTTGATCTTGCCGCAGCTTCCAGCGAATGTGAAAGCGATCGATCTGTCGGGCGATTTTCGAATAGACGACACAGAAGTTTTCAAGAAATTCTACAAGCTAGACCACACCGCGACAGATCTACAAAATGAATTCGTTTACGGCCTGACCGAGACGAATCGCGAACAGATACGCAACGCGAAATACATTGCAAATCCGGGCTGCTTTGCGACGGCAACCCTGCTTGCTCTTGCTCCGATGGTTAAGAGCTGTCTGCTCACGGGCAAGATTATTGTTGACGCCAAGACCGGCTCCTCCGGTTCCGGTGCAAAACCTGCCGCGAATACGCATCATCCGCAGCGAATGAATTCGTTTTACGCCTACAAGCCCTTTACGCATCAACACGTTCCTGAGATCGAACAGCATCTGAAAGCTGTCGGTGAGTTTGGTAATGATCTTGTGTTTATGACACACAGTCTGCCTGTTGCACGCGGGATATTTGTATCGTGCTATCTGGAAACCACGGTTCAAATGACCAACGAAGACCTCGAAAACCTTTATCGTTATTTCTACTCCGATGCGTTCTTTGTGCGAATGGTCAAAGGTTCGCCCGATATCAATTGGGTCAAAAACACTAATTTTTGTGACATCGCTATTCATACTAACGGCACTCAGATCGTAGTCTTTTCCGCGATCGATAACCTTGTCAAAGGTGCTGCAGGTCAGGCCGTACAGAATATGAATCTGATGTTTGGCCTCGATGAAAAGGCCGGGCTTGTGTTTGCGGGCAGCAATCCATAACTGATGAATTTTACCGATATAAAACAGAATGAGGATGAATTTCAACTAGCGACCTACGCTAAGATGAACATCGCCGTCGAGCGCGGTTCAGGGGCTTGGGTATGGACTAGCGAGGGCGACAAATACCTCGACCTCTATGGCGGACACGCGGTGTGTGCAACTGGACACTCGCACCCGCACGTTGTTAAGGCTATACAGGAACAGGCGGAGAAAGTGCTGTTCTATTCAAATCTCGTCTATTCCGAAATACGTGCAAAGGCGGCTGAAAAGCTCGTCTCTGTCGCTCCCGATTCCCTCACTAAAGCCTTTTTCTGCAATTCCGGCACCGAAGCTAACGAGAACGCGATGCGGATTGCCCGCATGGCGACGGGCCGCGAAAAAGTTATCACATTCAATGGTGGTTTCCACGGCAGGACTGCGGATTCGATCTCGGCTACATTTTTGGGCAAGTATCGCGAGATCGGTAAGCCAAATGTTCCCGGTCACATTGCGGCCGATTTTGGTGATATCGAGAGTGTGCGTGCTGTTGCCGATACTGACACTGCCGCGATAATGCTAGAACCAATACAGTCGATGGCGGGTGTTCGCGAGGCGGAGCCTGCATTTTTCCGAGGGTTGCATGAAATATGCGATGACCTTGGTATCGTGTTGATATTCGACGAGGTTCAGACCGGTATCGGGCGAACCGGAAACTGGTTCTTTGCCGGAAGCGATGCGGGGGATGGCGTTGTGCCGGACATCATCACGCTTGCAAAATCTCTTGGCAGCGGTGTTCCTGTTGGGGCGTGTCTTGTTAATGAAAGTGTGTCTGAACACATAAAAACTAACGATCTCGGCACGACATTTGGCGGCGGAATGCTCGCGATGGCGGCCGTCGTGGCTACGCTTGAGGCAATCGATAGCGAAGATATGGTCGCCAATGCCGCACGAGTGGAGCATCATCTGCGTGACTCGCTTGCGGGCTTTGTCGGCGTTAAGGCAATTCACGGCAAGGGTTGTCTGCTTGGAATTGAGTTCGACGAACCTTGCGGACCGGTTCGCAAAAAACTGCTTGAGAAAAACATCATTACCGGAACGTCGAGCGACCCAAACGTATTGCGGCTGCTGCCACCGCTGATGACGAGTTTGGATGAGATCGATATGCTCGTCGAAGGGCTGAAATAGATGAATAATTTTCTGATAACAAATGATTTTGAGCGTGCAACGCTCGATGCTCTGATCGAAACGGCGATCCGCAATAAAGCGGTCGGCTCAGCTGACAAACCGCTTGCCGGTAAATCCATCGCCCTCGTGTTTTTTAATCCGAGCTTGCGGACGCGTGCGTCGATGCAGATTGGCATTTATGAGCTTGGGGGTAACGCAGTTATTCTTGAGCCGGGCGGCACTTCGTGGACGCTTGAGCATCGCGACGGCGTTGTGATGGACGGTAATAAAACCGAGCATCTCGCTGAGTTTGTGCGTGTGCTTGCGCGGTATGTGTCGGCGATCGGCGTGCGGACGTTTGCTGAGTTGAAGGATTGGGAGGTCGAACGGACCGATCCTATCCTCAACGCTTTTAAGAAATACGCCACGGTTCCGGTGATCAATCTCGAATCGGCGATGCATCATCCGTGTCAGGCGATGGCGGATATGATGACGATCCGTGAGACGCTCGGGCCGGCAAAGAAAAAGGTTTTGCTGACCTGGGCGTGGCATCCGAAACCTCTGCCGATGGCCGTGCCGAATAGCTTTGCCCTCGCGGCGGCACAGTTTGGTCACGATCTGCGTATTGCTCATCCTGTAGGGTATGAGCTTGATGGCGAATTGCGTGCGGAGATCGAAAGTCAGGCTACAGCCAACGGCGGCAGCGTGGAATGGACTAACGATGTAAATACGGCGTTTGATGGAGTCGAGGTCGTCTTTGCCAAAAGCTGGGGCGGCAAGCAATTTTACGGTAACACCGACGCCGACATTGCATTTCGACAAGACCTACGCAAAGACTGGATCGTCGATGAGCAAAAGATGGCCCTCAGCGACAACGCGATCTTTATGCACTGTCTGCCGGTCAGGCGTAACGTGATAGTGACCGACGCTGTAATCGATTCGCCCCGGTCTGTGGTGATCGAGGAGGCGGAAAATCGTCTGCATATCCAAAAAGCGATAATGACGGAGCTATTGCAGAAGCCCGCACGTTAGTAAGGGCGTAACACACATCTCAAATGCTCAATTTTCGACGGTAAATATATGAACATAGAAAACCTCGACTTACTTAGAGAATCTCTCCCATATATCCAAAAGTTTCAGGGCAAGACGTTTGTCGTGAAATTTTCGGGTAAAGTCACCGAGGACAAAGAAAACCTTGCGTCCCTGGCGGAGGAACTTGCGCTTCTTCACCAGGTGGGCATCCGCATCTGCGTGATCCACGGCGGTGGTAAGCAGTTGAACGAGCTTGCGCAGAAACTGGGGGTCGTCCAGACCGTCATCCAGGGACGCAGGGTGACGGACGACGATACTTTGGAGCTTGCCAAGATGATATTTCGCGGCAAGATCAATACCGAGATCCTATCGCAGTTTCGTCGTCGCG
>JAYVOS010000233.1:0-6447 GCA_043757775.1 Chloracidobacterium sp.
ACGCAGGCCCGTCAGTTGATTGGGGTCGCGTTCGAGTATCTCGTTGATCCATTTGCCGCATTCGTCAGCCTGTCCACCAGCGAGGAGATATTCGGCTGACATTGTTAGGATGCGGGCTGCTGATTCGGGATCGTTGACATTCAAATAAATACGTATCAGATCTAAGAATTTCGGGTAATTCGCAGGCTCAACCTCGACAAGCTTGATGACAGCCTTTTCTGCTCCCGCCGCATTTTGCGAATCGAGACAGCATTCTATCAACAGATATAGAACGTCGCGGTTATACGGCTCGTTTTCGAGGATCTCGTCGAGCAAAGAAATAGCTTTGCTTGCACGACCCAATGCAGTCTGAGCCTTAACCAACCCGCCCAATATCCGCAGATCGGTCGCGTGGATGTCATACCCTTTCATCAACGCACGGATCGCTTCTTCGTGGCGGTTTTGCCTGCTAAATCTCGCACCGGCTTCGGAATAAGCCTCGACAGCCTCGTCTTTTTGATTTTCACGCAGATATGAATCAGCCAGATTCATACAAACATCGGTATTGTTTGGATCGAGTAGGGCGATCTGTTTGAACATCGCCAGAGCTTCGAGCCGCTTACCGGTTTTCTGATAATGTTCGGCAAGCGTCGTGTAATGCTCACGTGCTTCGGACAGCGACCCTTTCTCGCGGTGAAGCTCCGCAAGCTTTGCCGACACCTCTATAGAATCAGGCTGGATCCGTGTGATCTTGTTGTAAATAGCTATCGCTTTTTGAGAGAAGCCCTGCGCATTATAATGATCCGCAACTTTCAGGTAACACTGAACTGCGTCTTTTCTGTCAGAGTTTTTCGCATATAGATCGCCGAGCATATTGAGCGTAGCGATGTCGCGTGGGTCGTTATCGACCACCGAACGGTATTCGCTTATTGCTAAGCGTATCTTGCCCTGTGCGACGTAACGCTCCGCACTTCGCATTGCTTTTGTTTTGTCGAAACTCATTTAACTCCGGATCGGTGATCAGTCGGGCACGTGTCTGGACGAGGCGTGTTTGAGAGAAAAACACAGGCCAAAAAACGCAATGACCTGTATTACAAATCTAGCATGCCAGTTAGATAAGTGTCAATGTTTTTTGGCAATGTTTAGTAATGTTTTTCAGTATGTTTAGTGTGCTAGGTTTTGATTTTTCGGGCAGGTTTCATTAGTCTCAAACTTTGCTCTCCGTGCAGTTATTTTTATGCAAGCATTAATCCTCGCAGGCGGTAAAGGCACACGGCTCAGGCCGCTGACAGTTTACACACCGAAACCTATAGTCCCGGTCGTCAATCGGCCATTTTTGCTGTATCAGATCGAGGTGTTAAAAAAGGCGGGGATCACCGACATTACTCTGTCGCTTAGTTATCAACCTGATAAGATCGAACATATTCTAGGCAACGGGTCGGAATTTGGCGTCAATCTGCGATACATCACTGAGCCGAGCCCAATGGGAACGGGCGGTGCGTATAAATTTGCTGCCGAGACGCTCGATGACACGACCGTGGTCTTTAACGGCGATATTCTCACTGATCTCGACATTGATTCCCTGATCCGGTTTCACAAAGCAAAAGGCTCCGCCGCGACGCTTACCCTCGTAGGTGTTGACGACCCGACCCGTTACGGACTGGTTCAGACGGGAAAGGACGGAAATGTGCAGAGGTTTGTCGAAAAGCCTAAGCCCGACGAACTGGCTACACTCAATGTAAACACAATTAACGCAGGCGTTTACATTCTCGAACCATCGATACTCGACATCATCCCCAAGGACACGAATATCTCGTTCGAATACGATATTTTCCCAGATATTCTGTCACGCAAAATGCCTTTTTTTGCATACATTATGCAGGATGAATATTGGCGCGACATTGGAACGCCGGTCAGCTATTTGGAGGCACATCAGGATTTCTTGAGCGGTAAGATCGCGGGACTGGGCATCGAGAAAACTGAAAATTCTGAGATTGCAACGAGGACTGAGATTGACAAAACATCGGTGATCGGCGAAGGCTGTGTCATTAAATCGGGCGCTCGGATCGTCAATTCAGTCATCGGTGCGGGCGTCCACATCGAGGAAAAAGCTGTTATCGAAAATTCGGTGATTTGGTCGCACACACGCATCTCTACAGCCGCTGAGATCGTGGGTGCCGTGGTCGGCCGCAGTTGCCACATCGGACGCAACGCTATCGTCAGTAAAGGCTCAGTACTAGGCGACAAAACTGCTCTGACCGATTACACAAAGGTCTAATTTATGCCCGAATTACCTGAGGTTGAGATCATTTCGCGTTCACTACAATCGCTCGTGGGCGGCAGAACGATCAGCACTGCAACGCTCTTTCGCGAACGCCTGGCTCCTGACATCACGCCAAAAGATTTCTCAAAAACTTTATTAAATTCAAAGATCAACCACGTCCATCGACGCGGCAAGCACATATTGTTTGACCTTAGCGGTGATAAGACTTTGATCGTGCATCTACGTATGAGCGGGCGATTTTCGCTGCTGACCTCGAATACCGACGACCCAAAATTTACTCACGCTGTTTTCTATTTCGAAGACGAAACACGTCTCGTATTCGACGACCAACGACATTTTGGCCTGATGAAGATCGTCTCAACGCCGCAACTGCATGAGACGAAAGAGTTGAAAAAGCTAGCTCCCGAGCCTTTTTCGGATGAGTTTTCGGTCGAGTATCTGAGAAATATTCTTAAAACCTCAAAACGCAGTCTTAAAGAATTTCTGCTCGACCAAACAAAGGTCTGCGGGCTCGGCAATATCTACGCCGCCGAAGCGATGTTCGCCGCTGGCATCCATCCCGAAACACCGGCTGACAAAGTTTCTGCGAAAAAGATCCCGTTGCTTTTTGAGAGTATCCAGGCAGTTTTAACTCTTGCCATTTCGCACGCCAGCGACCTGGCCGTCGATCCCGAAAATCTTGAAGGCGGCTATTTCAGCAACGACGGCGATGGCTGGCAGGTCTATGACCGCGAAGGTGAGTCATGCCGCACCTGCAAAACACCGATCGTCCGGCTAAAACAAGGCGGCCGCTCGACATATTTCTGCCGCAAATGCCAGAGGCGTTAAGGGGTAAATCGTTGATCGTTAATCGCGGACCGAGAATGCTATTTGACGATTTACGATTTACGATTTACGATTGTTATATCGTGGTGAGTTAATGCGACTTGCGACCACGTTAAATAAACTGCTAAACAGCTGACAGACACATCATTTTATTGAAAAAGTCTCGCTGTTTTGGCGAGGCTTTTTGATTATGAAAGACTTTAGAAACTTACTCGAATCCGACGGCATTTTCGTCTTTGACGGAGCGGTCGGCACGCGGCTTTACGACAAAGGCATCTACATCAATCGATCTTACGACGAGTTGAACATCGCCGCTCCAGATCTCGTCCGCGAGGTTCACGAAGAATACGTCGCCGCCGGTGCGGACATCATCGAGACAAATACATTTGGAGCCACCCGGCATAAATTGCAGCCTTACGGGCTCGAATCAAAGCTCCGCGAGATCAATATCGCTGCGGTCAACCTCGCACGCGAAGCCGCCGGTGAAAAGGTTTATGTCGCCGGGGCGATAGGCCCGCTGGGCTTACGACTCGAACCGTTTGGCCCGACATCGTTCGACGAGGCTCGTGAGATGTATAAAGAGCAGATCTCCGCACTGCTCGAGGGCGGCGTTGATCTATTTATCCTCGAAACTTTTTCCGAGCTGCCGTTGATCGAGCAGGCGATAAAAGCCGTCCGCGAACTGTCCGATCTTCCGATCGTCGCCCAAATGGCGATACAGATGGACGGCAAAACTACGTTCGGAACCACGCCCGAAATATTTACCGCCGAACTCGACAAACTCGACGTCGATGTCATCGGCCTCAACTGCGGCATGGGGCCCAATCACCTGCTCAACGCTCTAGAAAAAATGCGTGCGGTTACCGATAAACCTCTGTCTGCACAGCCGAACGCCGGCTTGCCGCGTGATGTGCAGGGACGACAGTTTTATATGGGTTCGCCGGAGTATATGTCGGAGTTTTCGCGTCGATTTGTGCAGGTCGGAGCAAAATTTGTCGGCGGTTGCTGCGGCACCACTCCCGCCCATATCAAGCTTATTTCAAGCGCGATCCGCTCGTTGTCACCTCGTCAGGCCATCAGCGAGGTCCGCAATCAACCGGTCACGGTACTGGAATTAAAACCGCAGGACGTTCAGGTCGTCGATCCGCTCGAGCGGAGCCGCTGGTCGGCAAAGATCGCTCGGGGTGAGTTTGTGACATCCGTCGAAGTGCTGCCGCCAAAGGGCTGCGACGCGCAAAAGACGCTCGACTCGATCAGATTGCTAAAAGACGCGGGAGTTGACGGAGTAAATATCCCCGACGGCCCGCGTGCTCAGACGCGTATGTCCGCCCAGGCGACCGCCGTGCTTGTCGAACGCGAAATCGGTATTGAGGCCGTGCTGCATTACTGCTGTCGCGACCGCAACCTGCTCGGCATGATGTCCGACCTGCTCGGGGCGTCGGCTCTCGGCATCCATAATTTGCTGCTTATAACGGGCGATCCGCCAAAAATGGGCCCGTACCCGGACGCGACCGCCGTTTTCGACATTGATGCCATCGGCCTGACAAACATGGTCAACAAACTCAATCACGGGCTCGATCTCGGCAACAACCCGATCGGCAAACCGACCGCGTTTTCGATCGGCGTCGGCGTCAATCCGGGTGCGGTGAATCTGGAAGAAGAGATCCGCCGTTTCGAATGGAAGGTCGAGGCCGGCGCTGAATACGCCATTACGCAACCCGTTTTCGACACCGAACAGCTTCGCACGTTTCTAGACAAGATATCGCATGTTCGCATCCCTATCGTTGCCGGCATCTGGCCGCTGATCTCGTTTCGCAACGCCGAATTTATGCACAACGAGGTCCCCGGCGTTAACGTCCCCGCCGACATCCTTGAACGCATGCGTGTAGCATCCGACGAGAGCAAAGAGGCCGCCCGCGACATGGGCATCCGGATAGCCCGCGAAGCCCTCACCGAAGTCCACGACGTCATCCAGGGTGTCCAGGTCTCCGCACCGTTTGGGAATGTAAAGTATGCCTTGCAGGTGTTCGAGGCATTGGACGAGTTCAAAATTGCGGAAGCGAGTCTGTAATACGTGACGCTGAAAGTTGTTGAAGTTTTCCCGAATCGCTGATAGTATTTATAGCAAGTAAAAAATAGCACTTCTAGGATCGGACGAAATATCAAAATTCAGGGAGAACAAACGAATGAAATACTATCAGCGGTCGTATTTGGTCATTGCTATTTTTGCAGTGGCTCTTTCTTTGACCTCAGCGGTCTTTGGCCAAAGAGATGAGCAGACTCAAAAGGATCCAGAAGTGCGTCTTGAGATCAAACATGACGTTTCTCAGCCACTGAGCGAGATGCGTAGCGCTCCAAGGTCGAAAGACCGGGAATACGAACCGGCTAAACGTATCCCGCATGATTTGAAGACTATTCAAGACGACCCTGTCGTGCAATCGTCCGTGATCGGCCCTAAGGTCGCAACCACCGCAGGACTGAATTTTGCGGGCGTGGGTAACCAGGATTACGGCTTCGTTCCAAACGCAGCGCCGCCTGACACCGTCGGAGCCGTCGGAGCGACGCAGTATGTGCAGTGGGTCAATGAATCCTTTGCGGTTTTCGATAAGGCCACAGGTACGATAGTTCCGGGATTCCCCAAGGCTGGTAATACTATTTGGACAGGATTCGGCGGAGCCTGCGAAACCAACAATAGCGGCGACCCGATCGCCCAATATGACAAGGCAGCTAACCGTTGGATCTTGACGCAGTTTGCAGTAGCAGCAGCTCCATATCTTCAATGTGTGGCCGTTTCAACCACATCCGACGCTACCGGGACATATTATCGGTACGCATATGACTATGGGACACAATTCCCAGACTATCCCAAAATGGGCGTGTGGCCCGACGGTTATTACATCTCATATAATATTTTCAGTAACGGGAGAACTTTCGCCGGAGCTAAAGTTTGTGCTTTCGACCGTGCGAAGATGTTGACGGGTGCAACGGCGGCCCAGATCTGCTTTCAGACCACCACGACCTATGGCGGATTGCTGCCATCCGATCTAGACGGATCTACGCCACCGCCCGCCGGTTCTCCGAACTTCTTTGTAGCCCAAGGTAATAACAACGCATCGCTGGATTTCTGGAAGTTCCATGCGGATTTTGCCACGCCTGCGAGTTCGACTTTCTCGGGCCCCACTAATATCGCAGCACCGCCATTTACACCGGCTTGTGCGGGGGGCACTTGCATCCCACAGTCTGGCACATCGCAACAACTCGACTCACTTGCCGATCGCGTGATCTACCGATTCGCATACCGAAACTTCGGCGATCACGAGTCGCTGGTTGTTAACCACTCGGTCACAGCGGGATCGAGC
>JAYVOS010000234.1:0-6437 GCA_043757775.1 Chloracidobacterium sp.
TAGAATACCGTATTTATTCTTTGCTAATCCAAAAACCACCATCTAAAATTTAAAGGAAAGATGTCAGACGAAGTCCGGAAATATCACGAGGAAGAGCAGATCGGAAAGACCTACGATTTTCGCGTTGCACGGCGACTGTTTCGCTATCTGCGGCCGTATTGGCTTTATGCGACGCTCGCACTCGTCCTGACGCTGCTGACAAATATCCTCATCAGCACACAGCCGTATTTTACAAAAATGGCGGTCGATGATTTCATCACGCCTAAGAAAACTGATGGCATCTGGCTCTTTGCACTGGCTTTTTTTGGCGTATTTCTGTTTCGATTTACTTTCTCTTATATCCAAGAGATATTGCTGAACAATGTCGGACAAAAAGTGATGTTTGATCTGCGAACGGAGCTTTTTACAAAGCTCCAGCATCAGGAACTCGCCTATTACGACCATTATCCTGTCGGGCGGACGATGACGCGGCTCACTTCTGATGTCGATGCTTTGAATGAGCTTTTTACATCCGGCGTGATCGACGTACTCGGCGATCTGGTCATTATCTTTGCGATCATCGGGATAATGTTTTGGCTCGATTGGAAATTGGCCCTTGTCTCGCTAGTCACGGTGCCGCTGCTTTTCACCGCGACCAACTGGTTTCGCAAACATGCCCGTAATGGTTTTGACCGTGTGCGAACACGCAATGCTAAGCTCAACGCTTTTTTGCAGGAATATATTTCCGGCTCGCAGACAGTTCAGCTTTTTAATGCTGAGAATAAGGCATTGTCGAGGTTTCGCGACATAAATGACGACTATCGCAACGCTAATATCCAGACGATATTTTACTACTCGATATTTTATCCGCTCGTAGATTTTATCGGAGCGATCGGTATAGCGGTCGTAATATTTGCTTTTGGATATGAAACTCTGGGCGGATTTACGGCCGCCGGTGCGGGTTTGACGGTAGGTATTTTGGCTTCGTTTATCCAGTATTCACTGCAATTATTTCAGCCGATCCGTGATCTTTCTGATAAGTTCAACGTCCTCCAGGCGGCGATCGTCGCGTCGCATCGCATCTTCATCTTACTCGACCGCGACCTTGATATTACGACTCCTGTTGAGCCGAAAAAGGCCGGCAAAGCCATCGGCAAGATCGAGTTCGAAAATGTTTGGTTCGCATACAACGGCGAAGATTGGGTGCTGAAAGACGTGTCGTTTGAGGTAAATCTCGGCGAGAGCATCGCACTTGTCGGCCACACGGGCTCGGGCAAAACAACGATTACAAACCTGCTGATGCGGTTTTATGACGTGCAAAAAGGACGTATTTTGCTTGACGGCGTTGATCTTCGCGACTGGAACCTGCACGACCTGCGTTCAAATTTTGCGGTCGTTCTCCAAGACGTTTTTCTTTTCAGCGGTTCGATAGAAAACAATATTCGTCTTGGCAACACAGACATTGACCGTGAGCGTGTCGAATGGGCCGCCCGTGAGGTACACGCTGATGAGTTTGTCCAAAAGATCGATGGCGGTTACGAGTCCGAAGTTCGCGAACGTGGCGCCGGCCTATCAGTCGGGCAAAAGCAACTGATCTCCTTCGCACGTGCGTTGGCTTTCGATCCGACTATCCTTATTCTCGACGAAGCAACAAGCTCGATCGACACCGAAACCGAACAGCTGATCCAGCAAGCTGTCGAGCGTGTTATGACAGGACGCACTTCGCTCGTCGTCGCCCACCGTCTATCTACAATTCAAAAATGCGACCGCATTATCGTACTGCATCACGGCGAACTCCGAGAGGCCGGAACTCACAATGAACTGCTCCTCGAACGCGGTCTTTACTGGCGTCTGTATCAACTCCAATACTCCGATGAGAAACTCCACGTGACCGCTGATCCATCGTCGCATACCTCAATTGAGCCTGGATTTGTAGGCTAGCCGCAATACAGCCCTCTTACAAAAAATTACATCCAAATCCACTGTATCGGCGAAATTATTTCTATAAGTTTTGAATATTTAGGAGTATAATTCATTGCATAGGTGTCTAGATGTTAGAGAATGTGGATTTAGCGGAAAGCGTCAGCGACTGCCCTTGGTCGAGCCGTGCAATAACCGTCGAAAGGGTTGCGACGGCAAAACTCCCAACAAAACGTGGTGATTTTCGAATCGCCGGTTATCGTTCGCTGATCAGCGACGAAGAATACGTAGTTCTTTACAAAGGCAAGATGAATGGCGAGGTTCCTACCCTTGTCCGCATTCATTCGCAATGCCTGACCGGGGATGTTTTCGGCTCGATCAAATGTGATTGCGGCCCGCAGCTGCACAAGACAATGGAGATGATCGAAGCCGCAGGCTGCGGTGCAATCGTCTATCAGCAGCAAGAGGGCCGCGGCATCGGCATCATTAACAAGATCAGAGCCTATGCTCTACAAGACGAGGGAGCGGACACTGTCGAGGCTAACGAAGAGCTTGGCTTTGCAGCCGACGCCCGCGACTATCAACAATGTGCTGAGATCCTGTTTGACATGGGTCTCTGCAAAGTTCGGGTCATCTCAAATAACCCCGACAAGTTAGCCGCCCTAGAGCGTGCAGGACTGCGGATCATCGAACGTGTCCCAATAGAGGTCGAATCCGAACAACCCGCTGCTCATTATATGAAAACCAAAAAAGAGAAAATGGGACATCTCATCGCTTAAGTTTAGGGGTAAGACATGAAATCTGATAAACGAGTACACTTTTTCTGCTCTAATGTTTTTCTTTTAGCATTGTTCATTTTTTTTGCTAGCAGTGTGTATCCACAGGCGAGCAACACTATAACCGGATTTGTTCAAGGTAATGGCAGGGAGCCCATTAGTAATGCCACAGTAGAGTTATCTGACGATTTCCATCGGCTAATATCGAGAATTACTACGGACGGGGCGGGTGGTTATTCATTCCTTCGATTGCCGCTAGGTAGATACTCTATTCACGTTACCGTTCTTGGGTCGAATTATGATGAGCAATCCGTCGATGTTGAGATCTTTACCGCCTCTAGTTCTGGTAATAGTAGGGAAACCATACAACAAAACTTCACCCTTCGCCCAAAGAACAGCGATCCTAAAAGCTCTCGTTCGGTAAATGGCGTGGTATTTGCTCAAGATGTACCCAAAGATGCTCAAACTCATTATGAAAATGCTCTCTTGGCGATCAAGGATAAAAAAATAGATTTTGGCATTTCTGAATTAAAGGCTGCCATCGGTATTTTCCCGAATTACTACCAAGCTTTAGACCGTGTAGGCGAACTCTATATTGAACAGCTAAACTATACAGATGCCACCTCTGTTCTAACTACGGCCACTAGTGCAAACCCCAGAAGTTATAGCAGCCAATATGGACTAGCTTATTCTTTCTATCAATTACAGCGAACCCAAGAGGCACTCTCGGCCGTCGATAAATCCATCGAGCTCAATCCATCGTCTGTTAACGCTTTGTTTTTACGTGGGGTCATATTAAAAAAACTCGGACAATATGACGAAGCAGTCGAAAGTCTAAAACTTGCAAAGAAGAAATCCCCCGGAACCCTGCCTGACGTTCATTGGCAATTATCATTGATCTATACGAATAACCTCAAAAGATATGCGGATGCGGCAAATGAACTTGAACTTTTTCTCAAAGCAAAACCTGATTATCCCGAAGCTGAGAAAGTTCGCGACTTAATCAAGAAATTGCGTGTTAAGCATTGAGACTGACCATTCCCACCTTTTGTTTTTGGTCTCGAGATAGAAATTTAAGTACTCTTTATTTTCAGCAGGCTAATTGGTCTTTCTTCCGATAATGATATCCCGCAACTAAGAAGAGTTGTCGGCAGAACACAAAAAAGAGGTTGCCCTTTCGGACAACCTCTTTTTAACTAGACGATCTGGTAATTAGAAAATAAATCTAAATCCAAAACGAACACCACGGGGGCCTTGGAAGAGCTGCGGAAGGTTATATCGTTGATCGAGATTACCTGTCGAGCCCGTACCCAATGAGTTAGCATAAGCCAGCACGATCGCTGAAGTAACAGTACCGTTAAATACTGCACGATCCAAACACCGTTTAGGCGTATTAACCGGATCAAATGCGGGGAAAACGCAACCGACATTCGAAGCTGGGAAATTCGATTTTGTCAGAGTTTCCCGACGCGAAAGTTCAGCGGCTTGGTTAAACAGATTCAAGACATTTATGTCAAAGGCGACGCCATATCTATTCTCGTGACCGAAACGGTATTTGTGGGTAATACTGACATCAGTCTGAGAAAATCTGGCGGTACGACCTAAATCGCCACGTTTCGTTAAAATCTGTCCGCTGACATCATTATACCTAACGCGTGTCGTAACCGGCGTACCGCTTCCGATCTGATAAAACGCATTAAAATCGGTGGAGTTGGTCTTGCTTCCCCACCAGTTAAATGCATAGTTACCCGCAAGCTTGAAATAATGAGGACGATCCGTAGGCAACGCACCATCATCTTTCTTTCCGTCTAACGTATAGCCCATGAAAGGCAGGTCAAAGTAACGGCTGACTGCCGGACTTGCACGTCCCGTACCGCCACCACGCTGAGCTTCATCTGAACTTGCCGATCCTGCATAGTTACCAAACAAACGGCTCCAAGTATAGCTGGAGTCGAGTGAGAAGTTATGTATGCGTTTTTGAACACGGACTTCGACGGCGTCGTAGATACGTGTCGCCTTCGCTGCTACGCCACCCGGAATAGCGTATCGACCACAGGCAATCTGTGCACAAACACCTTCGCCAGGGTTTCCAATGAAGTATTCTTCATTATCACGGTTAGATAAGCTAACGTTGTTGTGATATCCAATATCGTCTATCGCTCGGATAACATTTTTGTGGGTATAGCGACCTTCTAGGATAAATCCTTCACCAAAATCGTAAGCTGTCCCGAAGGTCAACTCTGCCTGTTGAAACGGCTTGATATTTGGATCGATACGATTATCCGTAAGAAGATTCGCAGGGGTTCTCTGATCCTGGAAATTAATGTTGTTCGCTATGATCCCGGCTCGTGTGTATGAGAAGATGTCCGGATTAACTACGATGAAATCATAGACGTCCTGAACCTCTCCGCCAAATGAACCACGCGGCAATTCATATTTGAAACGATCAAAAAAGCGACCGTAGCTGCCAAACACTTTCCATTTGCCATTGCCTAAGACGTCAAAGGCTGCTCCAATACGCGGAGCCAGCTTGTCTTTCCACGAAAAATTGATTCCCGGGTTTCCCGCTCTGAATGAAGGAACCGTTTCCTGCTCAGCCCGAATACCCAAGTTTAGTGTCAGACGATTGTGGATTTGCCACGAATCTTGTGCAAATAAGGCATTATTTTTGCTGCTAACTTTACCCGATCGTCCGACTAAAGCAAGGGTGCCGATACCAATGACCGTAGGGCCATCCAAAGGACATCCGGGGGTTACGACACGATTTGGTCTAACGCATCCGTTACGGTCCGTGGTGGTAGCACCAGGCGCCAAATTGACGTCGATCGTACCAAAACTAACGTTACCATCGTTAACGTCATTGCTTAGGCCGGTGTATTGATAACCAAATCTAAAGTTATGACGGCCACCGAGACGGGTTGTGTAAAGTCCAAGAGTTGCGTCAAATGTTTTTCGAATCGAAATATCTTTAACAGTCGGACTATTGGTAGCAAACAGGCGGTAACCAGCTCCACCCGCAGAGCATGGCGCATTAGCACAGGTGTAATTTGTCGCCTGCGGAATGCCATAGTTGTTCAACTTTTCGTTAAGATATCCTCTACCATAACGAAGGTCGATCGATATCGTCTGTGTCGGTGTGTAAATACCCGAAAACCCGTAATTAGTTGCCGGCACACGTCCGCCGAGCTGACCCAAAGCGGTCGGATTCGTAGCAGACGATGCTAAAGCAGTGGTCGACGAAGCGGCACTGGCCAATGTTGTAAAGGCAGGAACCGATCCGAGCTGTCTGATCGGGTTATACAAGTAGTTTGCACTGAGGGACAGTTTATCGGTTATCTGACCGTCGAGGCGGACAAAGTCGTAGTCTCTTTTAACACGATTAGAATACTGGACTACATTACCGTCAGGAAACTTAAAAAATCTATCAGTTGGGAAGTACTGGGGAGATGCGTTTACGAAATAGAACAGTCGATTTTTTATGATCGAACCGCCTAGGTAAACCGACGGGAATGTATTCACATAACTATCAGTCTTAGGATAGATGTAACGGTTTGAGGCAGTCGGCAAAACGGAAGTGCTCGAACTCAAAATGCGACGCGGTGCCGCATCCAATTTGGCAGTGTCGAAAGCCTGACCAACCTCACCGTGTAGGTCATTCGAGCCACGTTTTGTAACGACGTTGATAACACCGCCCGTTGCTCCACCAAATTCAGCTTCGAATCCGTTTGACTTCACCTGAAGTTCTTGGATCATCTGAAAAGG
>JAYVOS010000235.1:0-1766 GCA_043757775.1 Chloracidobacterium sp.
GGAAACCGGAACGAACATCGATACGAGCGTCAAAGTGAAAACCTTGCGTTACGCGGCATCGGCCACTTATTTTAACAACTCGTATAAAAACCTTTTGGCGACGGTTCCGGCAGTTGATCGCAACGGGCAGCCAATATTTCTCAACCAGCCGGGACCAGCTACCCGCATATATCAAACGCAAAATTTCGATCGCGCCCGGATCCAAGGTCTCGAGGCTGAGTTCGAAGTTCCCATCAAGATCAGCCTCGGCCTATTGACGCCTAACGGGAATTTTAGCTACCTACGCGGCGACGATACCGTACGGAATGTGCCGCTTGATTTTATCAGCCCGATGCGGACGAACGTCGGCGTCAGGTGGAACAACTACGGCAAGTCTTATTTCTTTGACTACTATGCGAGGATCGTGACGACCCAAAAACGTCTTTCCCCATCGTTCCTGTCGTCGGTAAACCAAGGTGGAAACGGCGGCCCTGAAGCTGGCTTTGTTACGCACAATATGAGTGGTGGATATTATTTCCGTCGCGAACATTACAACTTTAATATAAACCTCGGCGTTTCGAATCTGTTTAACCGTGCTTACAGCGAGCAGTTCGTATTCTCACCAGCCCGCGGCCGATCATTCACGATCGGAACGACGTGGGAGATAAGGTAATTATTCCCTGACGGCTAATTAGTAGAAAAAGGCTCCGTTCGAGATGAACGGAGCTTTTTTGTGTCCGACTGTCCCTGTGTCCCAACTGTCCCAACATTTTTTCAAAGAACTTTTTGGCAATAATATACTTGACACACCAAGACTAATCTGCCATACTGTCTTTACTATGGAAGTGAAATTACCTAAAACCCTTATTGAAGCAGTGCAATACTTCTCTGATGAGCAGGCTTGTTTAGAGTTTGTTTCCTCTTTGCGTTGGGAAAATGGTTCGCCTTTATGTCCGCACTGCCGGAGCAGTGAATACTATTTTCTGTCCACTCGTAAAATTTTCAAATGCAAAAACAAAGAGTGCCGTAAACAGTATTCAATCAAAACCGGAACTATTTTTGAGGATTCATCAATCAAACTTAGCAAATGGCTCGTCGCGATATGGTTGATAGCTAATGCAAAAAATGGTATCTCCAGTTACGAATTAAGCCGTTCTCTAGGCGTAACCCAAAAGACTGCTTGGTTTATGTTGCACCGCATCCGTTTAGCTATGGAGCAGGGTTCTATCGGTAAGCTATCAGGAACTGTGGAAGTCGATGAGACTGGTGTTGGCGGTAACCTAAAAAATATGCACCAAACGGCTCGTGTAGGACGTAAGATCAAAGCAAGTAACAAAGACCACAAAACTACTGTGCTTGGAATGTTGGAGCGTAAAGGTCGGGTAAAAGCTAAAGTGGTCTTGTCCCGCAAAAGCCGTCACCTTATCCCTATGGTTAATGAGAATATCGCTTTAGGCTCGGAAGTTTTCACCGATCAGCATATTCCTTATATGGAACATCTGCATAAGGACTTTATTCACGACACCGTGAATCACAGCTATGAATATGTTCGCGGTAACGTGCATACCAACTCAATCGAGAACTTTTGGAGTTTGTTGAAAAGAACAATCAAAGGAACGTATGTCTCAATTCAAGCAGAACATCTGCAAAAGTATGTCGAGGAACAATGCTTTCGATATAACAATCGTGAGATCAACGATCAGGGTCGGTTTATGGAGTTATTAAAGTCGGTTGGCGGTAAAGGAATTACCTATAAAGAGCTGATCGGCTATCAAATACAATCCTAA